>JBDSNK010000098.1:0-17252 GCA_039915385.1 Dokdonella sp. | reverse complement strand
GCAGACAGATCGGGGCCAAGCGCAATTGCCCTACGCGATTGCCGTCGCGTACCTGCAGCGATTTCGGCTGCCGCTGATTTTGCAGGCCGATGTTTCGTTGCAGGCTGGCGTCTCTCTCCCTACTGCGCACGCCTGCCGAGAACGGGGGGGGGGCGGAACACCTTATCGTGTAGTTGACGCTTCTGAAATGCGCTTGATGAGCCGATGGACTTGGCCCACGCGAGCGCAACGTCCGAGTTCGGATTCGATCACGCTCTGAAAGCGATTGCGACCGAAGAATAAGGTGTGCTGATCCCGTTCCCGCGTTCGTCGAGAGCGAAGGTGGTGCCACGCTTTGTCAATTGACAGTGCTGACGCCCACGACCGTGAGCTTGCCACTCAATACAGTGTCCGTATGCCCGTTGCCATCACCGCAGATGATCTGGATGGATCCAGCGCTCGCGAGGGTCGCCGCTCCCTGGAAGGTGACATAGCGCTCGACGCTGGTCTCATATCCGACCCGGTAATCGCCATCGTCGAATCCAGGCGACAACGTGCAAGTAAAACGGAAATTGTTGCCGGGCGCGACGCTTTCGGTGAGGACTTGCATGCGAACGAACGCGACGTAGGAGCCTGCTGGCACATCGATGCTGCCCAGCAAGACATAGTTGCCACCCCCGATCAGGGTATTGGGGGCGAATGCAACATCGTATGCCCGCCCCTGTGCCGCCGAGGCACTCGCAGACGTCCCCAGTAAAAGGACCAGCGTCGAAATCAACGAACCGGAATGGCGAATTGTCATGCTCGGTTGCTCCTGGTAGGCGAATCTCAGTTGACTGCGCTCGCGGACATTACCGTGAGCTTTCCGCTCAACAGGGTGCTTGTGTTGCCGTTGCCATCGTGGCACGAAAACTGGATGTTGCTCGCGCTAGCCAGTGTCTTTGCGCCCTGGAAGGTCAGGTAACGCTCGACGCTGGTCTCGACACCGATCGTGTAAACCCCACTGTCGAAGCCTGGTGCCAGCGTGCAGTCGAGGCGAAAACTAGTTGCCGGCGCCGCGGAACCCGTTATCAGCTGCATGCGGACGAACGCCACATAGGACCCCGCAGGCACATTGAGGTTGGCGATTAAAGCTGTAGAGGGACCAATAACCGCGTTCGGAGAGAAGGCAATGTCGTAGACGATGGTTTGCTCGAAGCCGTCTACGAAAACGGTATCCGGCGCAGCGCACGCCATCGCCGGAACAAGGGCCAGCGCAACGAGGACCTTTTTGCCGATGCGCGCGACGTCCGCAGCCAACTTTGCAGTGCGCTGGCGGGAAGATCCCGCGCCATCCGACCGTGCAGTTCGATTCCGCTCAGCCATCAATGCCCCCGCTTGCATGCCTTGCGATAGCTACGGATCGCCTGGCTTTGACAAAAACGCCGTCCCGAAAGACACGAGACGCGGCCGCCGAATGCAGGCGCCAGGCAGCCAGCAAACTATAGTCTTGGAATGAGACCACACACAAGCAGTTTGCGGGGCGGCTCTTTTTTCCGGCCATCAGAAACCATCGTTGGAGATCTCACCGCTGCAGCTGGCATCCAGCCTGATCAGACCCACCGGGGTCGGGGGACAGAGTGCACTTCCTATCTTCGCTTTTGACGCGGCATGGCCGTTCCGGAACGTCGACTTTGACCCTGAGGTTTCCCCACGATTCCCCAAGTCCAATGAGTGGTTTGCGTGTCGCCTGATTGAACGGTGCACGCATGATGCGGTCATTCCTCACGGGTTACGAAGCCAGAGGCGACCGCACCATGCGTGCAAGCGAAGTATTGCAAAAGTGTCTTGGTGAATCACTGAACACGATGCACGCGCTGCGCAGCCGCGTCCTCCTTCGGGCAGTCGAGGCACTCGTTCGTGGACGCCGGCTGACGTTGATGGATCTTGCGCGCTCAGGGCCTGGCGCGGAGCGCGTCCGAGCGCCGCTGAAGGCCTTGGATCGTTTGCTCGGCAATCGTCATCTGCATGCAGAGCGCGAACACATTTATTCGTCGATGGCGCGCTGGCTGGTGCGCAGCAAGCAGCCGCTGATCGTCGTCGACTGGTCGCATCTGAAGGCGGATCGCAGCTGGCATCTGTTGCGTCCGGCGATTCCGGTGGGCGGCAGGACATTGCCGATTCTCGACATGGTTTTCCCAGCGGGCCAGCAAGGTTCGCCGAAGGCCGCGAAGCAATTCCTGCAGCGTCTCCCGCGCATTGTTCCGAGCGGCGTGCGGCCGATCCTGGTCACTGACGCAGGCTTCCGGTCGCCGTGGTTTCGCTCTGTCGATGCAATCGGCTGGCACTGGCTGGGTCGCTTGCGCAACTCGACGTACGTCAAGCCTGCGAATGTCACCGACAACGTGGAGCAGTGGTTTCGTGCAAGCAGGTTTACGCGCTGGCGACGCGTACACCGCGCGATCTTGGATTCATGCATACCGTTCGCAGTGAGCCGCTGACCTGTCGCATCGTGATCCATGCCAAGCCACCGAAGGGACGCAAGCATCGGACTCGGGAAGGCGCCCCGGCGTGCAACTCCAACAGCCGCTCAATGGCCAAACGTGAGAGCGAACCGCGGTTGCTGATCGCCTCTCCTGCACTCGCCCTCAGTGCCCGACAAGTGGTGATGATCTACGCACGACGGATGCAGATCGAATCGTCGTTTCGCGATCTAAAATCACATCACTACGGTCACGCTTTCGAAGACAGCCTGACGCGCAAAGGCAAACGCATCGACATCCTGCTGCTCCTCAGCGCCATGACGGCGTTCGCCACCTGGCTGGTCGGAATCGCGTGCGAAGCGATTGGCTTGGACGATTGGCTGATGCCCCATCGCTCGAAACGACGGCTCTACTCCGTCACTCGGCTGGGCCACGAAGCACTGCGGCGACAATGGCCGAGCGGACGGTTGACGGAACTCATCGATCGCCTGCATCGTCCGTCGCCAGCATTGCTCGATCAGCTCGGAGTGCCTGCATGAAAACGTGGGGAAACCTCAGACTTGGCCCCCATTTCGGGAAACTTCAGGTCCAGACCCCAGCCACTGCATCTCGCCCCTGCTGATCCAGACATCGTCGCGACGCGCACAAATCGGCGACAATTGCCACGGATGCAGCGACCGCGGCATCGAGCCCTGGGATTACCGCATTGAGCCTTACGGCTGACCCGCCAGAGATCACTGTGCTGCTGAATCGCTGGCGCGACGGGGACAAAGTCGCTGAGGCAAGCCTGATCGCATTGCTCTATCCGGCACTGCGGCAGATCGCGCTGCGCGCGCTGCGCCCCTCGGCCCACCAGGTTTCGCTGCGTGCCACTGAACTTGCGCACGAAGCTTACCTGCGCCTGGTCGGTCAACGCACACCTTGGGCCAATCGTGAACACTTTCTCGCAATCAGCGCGCGGGTCACGCGCAACGTGCTGATCGACCTGATCCGCGAACGCGATGCCGCCAAGCGCGGCGCTGGTGTGGAAAGTTTGACATTGCAGCTCGACGCCGAATCCGACATCGCCGCCGAGGGCGACCGCATTGACTGGCTCGCGCTCGAGCAGGCTTTGCAGCAACTGGAGACCCGCGACGTCGTCGCCGCGCGCATCGTCGAGCTGCGTTACTTCGGCGGACTCAACAACGACGAGGTTGGCGCGATTCTCGATATCAGCTCCGCCACCGTAGTCCGGCACTGGAAATTCGCTCGGGCGTGGCTGCATCGGCGTTTGTAGCGTTTGGCCGGCATGGATGCGGGCGCTTTCCCGGTTCATCCCAACCCGTGCGTGTGCAGGATGTGCAGAGCTACCTTCAGCGCCCCGCGCCGGGCCCGCGAGAGCCCGAAGGAGTTTGCGGCGGCAGCGCACCCGGCGATGGCACCCATCAATAGTTGTGGAAATAGGCACATCATGCGCGACACCTTGTCTGTCACCCAATGGCAACGCCTGCAAGACCTGTTCGAACAGGCGGATGAGCTGGACGTCGCCGCGATCGACGCGCTGCTGCACCTGGCACGCGGCGAAGACGCGCGTGTCGCCGACGCCCTCGCCGCGATGCTTGACGCCCACCAGCGCTGGCGCTTGCGGACAGCGGATGCAGTGCAGCATCTCGCGCAGTCAACCCAGGTCTCTGCGGTTGGCGCGCGTCTGGGTGCGTATAGCCTGGTCAGCGAGATCGGACGCGGTGGCATGGGCGTGGTTTACCTCGGCCAGCGCGTCGACGGTCAGGTGCAGCAACAAGTTGCCATCAAGGTGCTGCATATCCATCACCTGGACGACAACACACGCGCACGCTTCCAGCGTGAGCGCGAGATCCTTGCCGGCTTCGAACATCCCGGCATCGCGCGTCTGCTCGACGCGGGCGAAAGCGCCGCGGGTGAACCGTACTTCGTTATGGAATATTTGCGCGGCTTGAGCGTTACTGCGCATTGCGATGCGCAACGCTTGGGCATCCGCGCTCGATTGCAGCTGTTCCTCGACGTCTGCGCCGCGGTGCAATACGCGCATGGCAAGCTGATCTTGCACCGCGACATCAAGCCCAGCAACGTTCTGGTCGACAGCACCGGCATCCCGCGGCTGATCGACTTCGGCATCGCCAAACCGCTGCACGACGCGAATAGTGGCCGTCTCGACGAAACGGCGCTCGCACAGCGTTTCTTCTCGCCCGTCAACGCTGCACCCGAGCAGGTCCGCGGCGATCCGGCGGCCGTCACCTGCGATGTTTACCAGCTGGGAACACTGTTGTACGAATTGCTGTGTGGACAACCGCTGTTCGCCCTGCGCGGCAAAACCGCGACGCAGATCGAAGAGCTGATCTGCGAACTGCCACCACGCCTGCCCAGCGACAACGCGGCGAGTGGCGATGCCGCAGCAGCGACAGCGCGTCATCTGGCCAACAACGCCGCCCTGCAACGCGCGTTACGGGGTGATCTCGATGCGATCACGATGCGTGCCGTGCGCAAGGAGCCAGCCAGCCGCTACGCGTCTGTGGAACAACTGGCCGACGATGTGCGCCGCCACCTGAACAATCTGCCGGTGCACGGGCGGCGCGGCACCACCTGGTATCGATTGCAGCGATTTGTGCAGCGACTCTGGCAGTCACTGGCAGTGGCCAGCATTGGCGTGCTTGGCCTAATCCTTTTCACGACGCTCCTCATTCGCCAACAGCAAGCGACAGCCCTTGAGCGCGACAATGCCATTGCCGAGCGCAATCGCGGTGAAGCGGTCACCGAGTTCCTCGTCGACATTTTTCGCGTCGCTGAATCGTCGCCAACCGCGGGTCCCGCGACGCCGATTGGTGAGGCGCTCAGGAAGGGCGAGGAACTGCTGGATCAACGCACGGCGATGGATCCCCGAGCACGCGCGCGGCTGCTTGGCATATTGGTCAGCATCCACCTAAACCTCAGCAATCTCGATGCGGCCGAGGTTCTGATCCGCAAAGCCGTCCAATTGCTGGAATCGACACCGGGCGTGGATCCATTGTTGCTCGCGGACCACTATCAGCAAGCCAGTGGTATTTTCTATATGCGGGATAATGTGGAACATTACCGACTAATGGCAACGAAAGCCGTCGCGATCTACGATCGACTCGCTGCCCCACTGGCCCGATCGTGGCCTGCCAGATTGAACGTGCTGCGTGCAATCGAGGAAACCGACAAGGCCGCGGGTTGTGCAGGAATCGAGCGCCTGCTAGCGAACTTGCGCAGCGAGTCGGAGATCAATCTGGAAGGACTCGGCGGAGTAGTAAAGGAAATTTCACACTGTCGGCTGGATACGCAAGAAGGCTTGGCCAGAAATGAAACTGATCTGCGCGACACGATCCATATTCTCGCGGGCAAGTTTGGAAAGCGGAATTTTATGGTCCTTCAACTCAAGCAACGGTTAGCCAGTGTACTGCTCCGAGAGCAGCGGCTGGACGAAGCCGCCGCCGTGTTGCAGGAACTTCTTGCGGAACAAATACCGATCTACGGCGAACAATCCTGGTCGGTTGCATTGACTTTGCAAGGCCTGGGCGAAATCGCTTATGCAGCTGGCCACTATGCGGTAGCAGACCAGACACTAATTCGTGCGCGCGCAATGTTTCTCGTTGTGCACAAGGGAAAGGCGAACTATGACATCGCCCTGGTGGCGTACTCCCTGGGGCGCGTCCAGGAGTTCGGCTATCACGACAGCGCGAAAGCGCGCGAACTCTACGCCACGGCCGTGGACGTTGCGCGCACTGCACTCGGCCCACACTCGGCAGATGCAATCACCTACGGCGCGAACTATGGCGCCTTGCTGCTGCGGTTGGGCGACGCGATAAAAGCCGAGCCTCTACTGGTCGATGCCGTTGGATTGTTGCCTGGCTCGGATCGCAACGGCGCTCGCGCTCGTATTGCGCTGGCCAGCATACACGCCGCGCGCAATGAACTGCCGAAAGCCCAAGAGCTGCTGGACGCCGCATCCGAAGGAATCGCCGCCGCCCTACGCGAAGACCCGACCCTGGCTTCCGATATCCAACACCTGCGCAATCGCTTGAAATAGCGACTGTTTACCTCCGGTTGCGCGACGCGAACGCCCTTGCGTCACCCGCCAATACCCCGAATAAAAATAATTGATCGAGTTCGGCGCGGTCCTCCGCGTTCAGGATGAGGCACTCGCTTTTCACTTGGTACACCGGGCTCCCGAAGCCCAAAGACTGCTCGATACCGCATCCGAAGGAATCGCCGCAGCCGCGCGCGAAGCATTGATCCGGGCTTCCTATTTCGAAACTCCTGCGCACTCGCTTGAAATAGCGGCCGCTCGCCGCTCACCGGCGGGGCGCCAAGCCCCCTCCGCGACACCCGCCAGTAACCCCATCGAAAATAAATGATCGAGTTCGGCGCAGTCGCACGCGTTCAGGACAAGGCACTCGCCTCTCACGTTGCAGATGAGGGGCAACCACGCTTTGTCCACGTGGGGCGGCGGCTCGATAAGTCACTGCTTCTGCGTTTTGAATGATCAGTCACCTTGAGCGGAAGGAATAACCGTATGTCAATTTCACCAGGGCGGAATGGCAACCGTGTGAGCGCGCGATGGCTGCTCAGGATAGGCGTGTTGTTTAGTTTCTTGATGATGGCTGTAGTCTCACCGCTATCCGCCTTGAACCTGACATCCAATGTCCCCGTTCCGATACTTTCGTGCGAGGCGATCGGTGCCAGCTGCAACAACGCACCGCCGCTCTACGGTGGGCCGACGCCGCCCGAATGGGGCGCCGCGGCGCAGCTTCAATGCCAGCGCTTTTCTGCGGCGCACTACATGCACGGCACGTGTGGCTGCGGCGGCGTGTGTTCCTCACCGGTCTCCTGCGCGCTGGTACAACCGATCGTACCGATTGGTAGCGAAGGAGGCAATTTGGCGACAGCGCACATCAAGCTCGATGCCATCAACCACAACAATGGATTGTTGTGGAGTGCGTATACGTCTGACTATGGCGATGGTATCTGGTCATATCCCGCCTGCACGTGCCCGGAGCAGGCCGGATTTGACAACAATGGCGCATGCCACTGCATCGATGGACTGATCTGGAACGGCAGTATTTGCACGACGGTTTGTCCAGTCGGGATGGTCCGTTACAACGACACCTGCGTGCCGCCTGTGCTGCCGTCCAAAAACCCCAGTTGTCCTGGTGGAGGCGGCGGTGGCTTCGGCGGCGGCGGCGGGCCGCCGGTGGTGGTGGGCAATCCCTGCGCGCCCGGCACCGGGCTGAAGACACAGCGCGAAACCATCTATGCCAGCACTACGCTGCGCCTGGAGCTGACCTACATTTCGCGAGCGATCGGCACTGCTCTGCCGGATTTACCCAAACCGTTTGGTCGGAACTGGATTTCGAACTACGGGTCCCGCGTCATCAAACTGTCGGCGGGTAAGGTGGGTATCAGTCGCCCGGATGGCACGATCCTGGAGTTCCGTCCCCTCGCTGGAGGCGTGTATCAGTCCGATGCTGACATCGCGGACCGGGTGCAGGACCGAGCCGCTGGCGGCTGGCAATACTACGTCGCCGCGAACGACCGGACCGAACTGTATGACGTCAACGGTCGACTGGAGAAGCAAATCGAGAAAAGTGGACGCGAAGTCCTCTTGAGTTACAGCGATGTAAACACGCCGGGCACGATCGCGCCCTTCGCCGGTCTGCTCATACAGGTATCGGATGACGCCGGCCGTTCCCTGCAATGGGTCTACGACGGCACAGGACATGTGTCGAGCGTGACCGATCCGCAAGGACAGACCACGGTATTTTCCTACGGTGGCCCCAGTGAGGTTGTGGTAAACGCCGCGAAAGTTGAATTGATGTTGACGTCTTTACAAATGGAGGGTGGCTTCACGAAGACCTTCCACTACAACGAGCAGGCGAACACGTCCAATACCGATCATCCGGAATTTCTCACGGGCATCTCTGAAAACGGGATTCGGTTTGCGAACTTCGGCTATAGCGCACAAGGCTACGCTACCCTGACCGAGCACGCAGACGGCGCGCTGCATACGCAGATCACCTATGATCAATTGAACGTGCAGTCGACTGTCACCGATCCACTCGGCGCGACTCGTACATTTACCTTTGTCACCAAGCAGGGTGTGGTGCACACAAGCAGCGTCGCCGATCTCTGCCCGACCTGCGGCATCCCCAGCCAGTGGACCTACGACGACAACGGGAATGTGCTGTCGAGCGTGGATCACGATGGCAATAAGCGTTGTTACCGCTACGACGCGCGTAATCTCCAAATCAAGCGTGTCGAAGGCGTGAGTCCTGGCCAGGCATGCGACGTCGATGCGGCAATCTTGCCGACGGGCGCGCGGCGGCTGCAAACCAGTTGGAATCCGAACTTCCGCGTACCCACGCAACGTCTTGTCTATGCCGCCAATGGAAGCCTGGAGGCTAAGAGCGAATGGCAGTACAACAGCCGCGGTCAGGTCACTGCGAAATGCGAAAGCGATCCAGCCGTTAGTTACAGCTGCGGATCCGCCCCGAATGCGCCGGTCGGCGTGCGTCAGTGGCTGACTAATTATTGCGAATCGCCCGAAGTGGGCAACAACAGCACCTGCCCGCTGCTGGGCCTGGTCAAATCGGTGAATGGGCCGCGGGCGACCACCGACGGCGGTATGGCGAGTCTTGACGACGTTGCAACGTATACCTATTACTCCAGTACCGATGAAGCCGCCTGTGCAACGCTCGGTGGTGTCTGTCACCACAAAGGCGATATTTGGAAAGTCACTAACGGGCTGGGACAGGTAACAGAGACTGTCAGCTACGACAAGAACGGCCGCGTCACGCGCATGAAGGACGTCAACGGCACAGTGACTGACATGACGTATCACGCGCGCGGCTGGTTGCTGACGCGCACCGTGCGTTTCCTCGCTAACGGCAATCCGCTCATGAAAGGCGACGCCACGACAACGTTTGCTTACGACGCAGTCGGAAATGTCACCCGCGTCACACAGCCCGATGGGGCGTATCTCGACTACACCTATGACGATGCGCACCGCCTGACCAGCGTCCACGACAATTTTTCCAATTCGATTGACTACTGTCCCGGTGGTGCCGGTAACGCCGAATGCCTGGATGCCGCGGGCAACCGCCGCGTCGAGTTGACAAAAGCCATGGGCGGTGTCGTCAAACGCAGCTTGCATCGCGAGTACAACAATCTCAGCCGTCTGGTGCGCAGCTTGAATGCGGCCAATCAAACGACGCGCGATTCGGGATCCTTCAATGGCAACGGTCTCTCCGACGGCTACGACGGCAATGGCAACGCGATCGAATCCTTCGACGGCAATAGCGTGCCGGTCGAGACGCGCCGGGAAGTGGATCCACTCAATCGCCTGATCAAGACGATCCAGGACCGCAACGGACCCGATTTCGCGACTCAGAACACCACGACCGAATACGCCTACGACGCCCGCGACAACCTGCGCACAGTAACGGATCCGAGCGGGCTACCAACCACGTACACCTATGATGGTGTCAACAACCTGGTGACGTTGAACAGCCCGGACACTGGTCAGACGGGCTATACCTACGACCGCGCGGGCAACCGCATTACCCAGACCGACAATCGCGGGATCACGAGTACGTACGTCTACGATGCGCTGAATCGCCTGACCGCGATCACGTATGTGGATACCACGCAGAACGTCACCTTCGCCTACGACCTGAGCAACACGGTGACCGGCTGCGCGAGTTCCTATCCACTCGGCCGCCTCACCCGCATGATCGACAACTCCGGCAGCACCACGTATTGCTACGACCGTCGCGGCAATGTGCTGAAAAAGTCACAAGTGACCGGCGGCTCGACGCTCGATATGGTCTACACCTACGACACCGCCGATCGCCTGACATCGATGACCTATCCGACCGGCGCGATTGTGACGTATGGCCGCGACGTCGTCGGCCGTGTCACCACGGTCAGTTGGAAAGCCAACGCAACCACCATGCCGGTCACCGTGATCAGCAGCGCGAGCTACTACCCCTTCGGTCCGCTCAATGCGCTGACATATGGCAACGGTCGCACCCTCACCAAGACCTACGATCAGGACTACGCGATCGACCGCGTCGTCAGCTCCGCGGCGAGCGGCCTGCTGATCGACTTCACGACCGACCGCATGGGCAACATCACCGACGCCAGCGACACGCTCAATCCAGCCACCAAGACGCGCAAGTATCTCTACGACCGTTTGTATCGTCTTACCGCTGTGGACACGGGCACGGATAGCCCACTCGAAGGCTACACCTACAACGCGACCGGCGACCGTACGAGCAAGCAATTGGGCATGCAAACACCGCAGGTCTACACGTATCTGGCCGGCACGCATCGCTTAGGCAGCGTCGGTGGCATCAATCGCGGCTACGACAACAACGGCAACACCCTCAATCGCGGCGATGGCCTCCAGTTCGCCTACGACGATCGCAATCGGCTATCCCAGGTCATAGCCCCGAAGAGCGTCAAGTCGAAGAGCCTGATCGCGAATATCGATGGCTACACCTACAACGGCAAGGGCGAGCGCATAGCGCGCAGCAACACGCTCAACCTGAGCATCAACGACCGCTGGGTCTACGGCGAAGCCGGCCAGCTGCTCGCCACCTACCGCGGCATGGGCATCACCGGCAACGAGATCGTCTACCTCGATAGCTTACCCATTGCTCAAGTCACCGACGGCGTGCTGAGCTACCTCGAAACCGACCACCTCGGCACCCCCCGCATCGCCGCAGACCCCGCCACGAATGCACAACAGTGGAAGTGGGACTTTTTCGCCGATGCGTTCGGCGACAACGCCGCTTCGCCGGCCGCGAGCGGCGGCATTGACGTTAGGCTGCGCTACCCGGGGCAGGTATCTGACGGGACGGGGTTGAATTACAACTACTTTAGAGATTACGAGCCGGGAACAGGACGCTACTTTGAGAGTGATCCGATTGGGCTGAGGGGAGGGGTAAATACCTATGAGTATGCTGGGAGTGATTCGTTGCGGCGAATAGACAGAGCTGGTCTAGATTCGTTTTCCGAATCGTTTTCCGAATGGGTGCAGTGCAAGTTCATCGAACGAACGACCGGAGCATCAAGGGGGGATCTAAACTGCTTTCACCAACATCCGCCGTTCCCTATTCCGCCACCACGTCCAGGGAGTGACGAGTGCGGATGTATATTTCATGCGGCTAAGCATCACGTGGAATATGTTTTAGTTAAACACGTGGTGAGGTACGCAGCGGGTGAAATCATAGCGCCAGAATTTGTATGGCCACTGGTGATTATTTCTGACATCGCCGATGAGATATCTGAGGCGCATACATACGTTTCATACGTAGAATGTGTTAAGGAGTGCCACGAAAAAGGATGCGTCACAGAATGAATCGCTCCCGTCAACTGGCAAAAATACGCCCGCCCGCGCACTTGAGCGACGGGTTTGACGCTCATCGTGCTGCGACGTACGCCGACTCCCGCAATGTTTTAGGGGAATAGGGGTCAGGTTCATTTTTACGCTGCCAAATTAACCTGGCCGGACGGTTCCCCCATAGAGCGACGCCTGCGATTTGCAGAGACCCTCCCCCTCCGGAGGGTCTCATGCGCAGGGCGACGTTCAGTGAGAGCCAGATCGCGGAGATATTGAAGGAAGCCGAGGCTGGCATGGGGGTGACGGATATCGCGCGCAAGCACGGCATCGGCGCGGCGGCGTTATGCCAGTGGGTTCGAAGCACGGCGGAATGAGTGTCGGGGATGAAGCGCCTGGGCGAACGGGAACAGGCGCAAGCCGGCTGAAGCGGATGTACGACTGCGTTGGGACTCGTAGTGCTTTGCAGGGATGGCGGGCGCCTTGACGACCACTCGCTGCAGAGCGTCCGACGAATTTTGGAAAAGATGGCACGTCGGATTGTTTTTCCTGCGGTTCCCCGACGCACGCCGTCGACCGCATCACCCAGTCCCGTTGGCTGCCACCAAGACACCGTTGGCGGCATGTTGCGAGCTGCAGGGCCGCTTATGGGGCACACTCTGCTGGTGAAAACCCGCCATTTTCTGCTCATCGCCGCCGGGTTCTGGATCGTCTTCGGGCTTGTGACCGGCATCCTGGTCTGGATCAGCATGCTCGACCACGGCCATTCAGTACCGCGGCTGCTCGGCTATTTTCTGGTCGTGTGGCTAGCGTGGCTCGCGCCGACTTACGCCATCGTCCGCCTGACGCAGCGATTTCCCGTGGTTCCGCCGCATCCACTCGGT
The DNA here is from genome assembly GCA_039915385.1 of Dokdonella sp. Classification (GTDB taxonomy): domain Bacteria; phylum Pseudomonadota; class Gammaproteobacteria; order Xanthomonadales; family Rhodanobacteraceae; genus Dokdonella_A. The sequence continues at coordinate 4,551 of JBDSNK010000098.1, read as the reverse complement.
GTGCTCGTGCATGTGGGGGCCGCGACCGGCATCGCGGTCGTGCACGCCCTTTACGAAGTAGCCATGATGCTGTGGATTCAGCCGTACGACCGCATGACGGCCAACCTGACGCAGGTGAATTTCGGCGGTGTTCTGTTGGCGCGCGTGCCGCTCGAATGGATTCTTTACTGCCTCGTGCTCGGCAGCGTGCTGGCGTTCGAGTACTACCAGCGCTATCACGAACGCGCGCTGCGCGCCGCACAGCTGGAACGCTCGCTCACGGACGCCAAACTTCACGCGCTGGAGATGCAGTTGCAGCCGCATTTCCTGTTCAACACGCTCAACGCGGTGGCCGGCCTCGTGCGCAGCAAGCGCAACGACCAGGCGACGACGATGATCGCGGGGCTGGCCGACCTCTTGCGCTACTCGCTCGACCAGGCCGGCCGCCAGCGCGTACCGCTGGCAGAGGAGATGGCCATGGTCGAACGCTATCTTGAGATTGAAAGAGCGCGGTTCCCCGACCGCATGGTGTTTCGCGTCGACATCGCCGACGGCGCCGGCCGCGCGATGGTTCCCAGTTTGATCCTGCAACCGCTGGTGGAAAATGCGGTGCGCCACGGCATAGCCAGCATGGCCGCGGCAGGCACCATCGATGTCGAAGCCGGCCGCGTCGGCGATCGCCTGCATGTTCGACTGCGCAACAGCGGCGTGCTGGCGGCCGAGCCGACCGAGGGCATTGGCCTGCGCAATACGCACGAGCGCCTGCGTACCCTGTACGGTGATGCCGCGGTGTTCTGCCTCGCCGCATCTCGCGATGGCGTGATCGCGACCCTCGATCTTCCATGGGACGCCGCGCCATGAACGCGGCGAGCGACGCGCCGCTCAAGGTGTTGATCGTCGACGATGAGCCGCTCGCGCGCGACAGTGTCGCCGCGCTGCTGTGCAACGATCCGGAGGTCACGGTCGTGGGGCAGGTGAGCGGCGTCGAAGCCGTCGCGCTGATCGCTCAATTGCGTCCGGACATCGCGTTCGTCGACATCCAGATGCCCGAAGTCGACGGCTTCGCCCTGCTCGAACGCGTCGGCGCCGACGCAGTGCCGGCGATCGTCTTCGTCACCGCGTATGACCGCTATGCGCTGCGCGCGTTCGACGTGCACGCGCTGGACTACCTCCTCAAGCCGTTCACGGACGCCCGCTTTGCAAGCGCGCTAGTGCGAGCGAAGGAGCAGGCCCGCAACCGGCGCGCCGGCGTGGTCGACGGGCGCATCGCCGAACTGCTGCGCGCGCGCCAATCTCGCACGCGCTTTCTGGTGCCCTCGCGCGACAAGTCGATCGTCATCGACGCCTCGGACATCGACTGGATCGAGGCGGCCGATTACTACATCTGTCTGCACTGCGGCAGCGCCAATCATCTACTGCGCGACACGATGGACGAGATTGAGCGCCAGCTCGACCCGCATCAATTCTTCCGCGTGCATCGTTCAGCAATCGTCAATCTCGCGCGCGTGCGCGAGATCCATCCGCTGTTTCGCGGCGATGCCGAACTCAAGCTCGCCGACGGCGCAAGCGTGCGCCTGAGCCGCAATCGGCGACGGGAGTTCGCGGCGCGCTTCGCGCAGATCGGCGTGCGGCGCTGACACCCGGCCCGTTCGCCGCATCGTCACGCCCGTCGGCTGCCAAACCGTTTCGCGCATCGATCAATCGGGGCATCGTGGGGGCGTCCATCAGGAGCGACTCATGACGTCATCACATTGGTTCAAGCTTGTTCTGTGTTCCGCACTGCTGGCTGGCCAGGCAGCGGCTTGCGCGGCATCCGCCAGCGCCACCGTGCGCGACGACCCGGTGGTCGATGCGCGCTGGCTGGCCGCGCATGTCGACGACCCGCATCTGGTGCTGCTGCATGTTGGCGACCGCGACGAGTACGCGGCTGGACATATCCGCGGCGCGCGCCTCGTTTCGCTCGACGACGTTTCGGTTTCCGAGCACACCCGCGATGGCCTGATGCTGGAAATGCCGGACGCTCAGGCGCTGCGCGAGCGCCTCGAAAAGCTCGGTATCTCCGACGATTCGCACATCGTTGTGTACTACGGCAATGATTGGGTAAGTCCGAGTACCCGTGTCGTCTTCACTCTGCAGTATGCGGGCCTTGGCCAGCACACCGCGCTGCTCGACGGCGGCATGCCTTCGTGGGTTCGGCAAGGCGGCGCGCTGAGCGAGGACGTGCCGCCGACGAGGAAAGGCAAGCTCTCCGAGTTGAACCTGCAGCCTCTCGTCGTCAACGCAGACTATGTGCGTGCGCATCGCAATGCGCCAGGGTTGGCGATCGTCGACGCGCGCGCCACGGTGTTCTACGACGGCATCGAAGTCGGCGGTGCGCACGGTCAGACCGATCGCACCGGCCATATTGCGGGCGCGCATAGCGTGCCCTTCACTGGCCTGACCGACGAGCAACTGCGGTTGCGGCCGCTGGCGGAACTCAAGGCGCAGTTCGACGCTGCCGGCATTGCGCCGGGCGACACGATCGTGGGCTATTGCCATATTGGCCAGCAAGCGACGGCGATGCTGTTCGCAGCGCGACTGCTTGGGCATCCGGTACTGCTTTACGACGGCTCTTTCCAGGATTGGTCGCGCGGCGCCAACAATCCAGTCGAAACCACCGCTGCGCGAGGCAAACCGTGAGCGCGCCAAGATCGCCGCGCGGCTACGCTGATCCTTATCTGGCCGGGGTCGCGCTCGGACTGGTGTTGCTCGCCTCGTTCGTGCTCGTCGGCCGGGGCCTCGGTGCGTCCGGCGCGTTCGCCAGCGTCGCGGCCGGCACGACGGCACTGATCGCACCGGAACAGGCGGCGGCGAGTCCGTTGTTCGCGCACTATCTGAGCGCCCCGGGGCCTTGGTTGGAATGGCTGGGCGTGCAATTGCTCGGCGTCGCAATCGGCGCGTGGATGTCAGCCAGGCTGGCCGGCCGCGTACGCATCGAGATCGAGCGACCCGCCGCGCTTGCACCGGCCCGCCGTCTGGCATTCGCGTTCGGCGGCGGACTGTTGATGGCAGCGGGCGCCGTACTCGCGCGCGGATGCACCAGCGGCCAGGCGTTGACCGGCGGCGCGCTGCTCAGCGTCGGCGGATGGCTCTTTCTCGGCGTGGCCTTCGCGACGGGTTACGCGTGCGCGCCGTTGCTGCGCAGGGTGTGGTCGTGATCGCGCCGCTGTTGCCTGAAGGCGCGCCGCTGGTCGCATCGCTCGCGGTTGCTCTGGTGGTCGGCTTGGGCTTCGGTTTTACGCTTGAACGTGCCGGGCTTGGCAGTGCGCGCAAGTTGATCGGGCAGTTCTACGGCCGCGACCTCACCGTGTTGAAAGTTCTGTTCAGCGCGTTGGTGGTGGCGATGCTCGGCGTGTTCTGGCTGAGCCGGCTTGGTCTGCTCGATCTTCACGCGCTGTACGTCCCAGAAACCTTTATCTGGCCGCAACTCGTCGGTGGTGTGCTGTTCGGCGCCGGCCTGATCGTCGCAGGCTTGTGCCCCGGGACGGCTTGCGTCGCGGCGGCGACGGGGCGCATTGATGGAATGTTCGTGCTGCTCGGCATCTTCTCGGGGATGTTGGTTTCCGGATTGATTCTTCCACATATTGCGAACTTCTATACGTCGTCAGCCCATGGTTCGTGGACCTTGCCTGAGTTGCTCGACGTACCTTACGGCGTGGTCGTAGCGGCCATCGTCGTGCTCGCGCTGACTGCGTTTCTCGTAGTCGAAAAGATTGAGCGCGCTGCACGATGACTATTTCAGCGCGCACCATTCTTGCATTTTTCGCACTCGCCGTTGGCGCGCTTGCCGCGTTCGCAGGGACGGCGCAAGCGCCGCTGGCCGACGACGAAATCGCAGCCGTCGACCTTGCAGCGCGGCTGCGCGCGCACCAGCAAGGACTGCTCGTACTCGATACGCGCTCCAGGGTCGCGTTTGACGCGGAGCACTTGCCGGGCGCACGACTGCTGGCCGACGCTGTCGCAACGAAGTTGGTCGATACGACGACGGTTGTGTATTCCGATACGGATGTCGACAGCGCAGTCGCCGTAGCATTGCGCCGGCAAACCGACGCACGCACGCTTCGATTGCGCGGCGGATTGCGCGCGTGGAACGACGAAATCCTGTTCCCTGTTGTGCGCGCCGATGCCTCAGCGCGCCAGCGCCAGCGTTTCGAGGCGCGCGCCGCCCTGAGTCGCTATTTCGGCGGCACACCGCGACGGCTCGAACCCGGTGCGGCCGCTGGTCCAACGCGAGGTCGCCGCGGATGCTGATGCCGTCCGCCTTCGGCCGTGTGGCTGCAGCTTTGAACGTCGCCCCAGTTCACGCGCCGTTCGATTTTGCTGCGTTGCGCCGCCGCGAGTTCGCCCGGCTCGATGCGCAAGACCATTGCTATCTCGACTACACCGGCAGTGCACTGTATGGGACTTCGCAACTGCACGCGCACACTCAGCTGCTGGCCGCAGGCCTGTTCGGCAATCCGCATTCCGAATCTGCCACGGCGCGGGCAAGCACGTCGCTGATCGAACAGGCACGCGACGACGTGCTTCGGCTTC
>JBDSNK010000087.1:0-4694 GCA_039915385.1 Dokdonella sp. | reverse complement strand
TTGGTGGTGACCTGCAGACGCGTCAGGTCGCCGTCGAGGCCGCTCTCGATCTCGCGACGACCGAACATGAGTTCGGCACCAATGTCGAGTTTCGGAAACGGCGAATAGAAGATGTTCGCGCGCAGGCTCTGCGCCGACTTCGTGACTCCCCGGCCTGTCGCCGCTATGTCGTTGTCGTATTGGCTGCGCGCGTACATCACATTCGTGCGCAGTTGCGAAGTGAACATGTGGCGCCATGCCACATAGCCTGCAACGCCACCCAGCGAATTGAGCGATCCATCGGCGTCCAGTCCGGCATCGGCGGTGATGCCAAGCCCGATGTAGCGGCTGAATCCACTGCCGAAAGTCAGCTGGTAGCGCAGGTCATCGCTCTTGCCGAGATTCCATTTGCCGCCCAGCGTCACCGCGCCAGCGAACTGGCTGTCCTTGATGGCCGCAGCGTCGGCTGTGGCAAGCCGATCGATTCTCAGATCACGCACCAGCGCACCGACACCGAAAGAGCCCCAACTGCCTTTCCAGCCGTAGCGCGCAGTCACGTCCGGCAGCGCGCCGCGATCGGATTGAACCGTGGCGCCGCCGTTGTGCGGAATGATCGTCGTCTCCGGGTTCTCCAATGAGACAGAGAAGCCGCCGTCGGTGTAACGGACCTGTGTCTGGCGCACGAAGATCATGCCATCGGTCGGTCCGATGAAATCGACCGCTTCGGGCAACGCAGCGAGGTCCATGAAATTTGACCAGGTCTGTCCAGCCAACCAGCCGTTCCAGTAGGCATAGGCGTGACGCAGGGTCACGCCGTAGGTGTTCGTCGAGACCTGATTGCCAAGTGCATTGCCGAAAAAGTCCATCTCGAAAAACGCACCGAGCTTGTCGCCACCGTCGGTCAAGCTGTCGACGCCAAAGTTGAAACGCGAGAATTTCGCGCCGGCGTCGTAGTCGGTACCCGAGCCTTTGCCGCCGACCGGAATCTGGCTTGGCAGGTACAGGGCGCGTCCGGTCGCGCCATCGGCGAGCTGACCATTGCCGGTGCGCGTAGCGAGGAAGTCTGCTTTGATGAAACCACCAAAGCGGAATGTCGTATTCGGATTTGCCCCCGGCGTGATCGTGGTTTCCTGGATCGGCGGCTTGCCGCCGACAGCTGCTGCGGCTTTTGGCAACGGGGCCGCGGCGGCGACGGGAGCTGGTGCGGCCGTGGCAGGGGCCGTGTGCTGGGCCTTCACCTCGACCATCAGATCGCGCAGCTGGCGTTCCAGATCGTTGACGCGTTGTTCAAGGGCCGCTTCACGCGCTTCATTCGCACTGACGATCACAGGTCCCGCAAGTCCCGCCACCATGGCGAGCACAAGCGTCGAGCGACGCAGAGACTTCGAGTATCGGATATGCATGACAACCCTCCCGTTGTTTCAGCAACAGGAGGATGCGCAGTGCCTGCGAGGCTGCCTATTCGCCATTGGTCGTAGCCGCGACTAAAGTCGTACACGGCATCGCTGGTGATGCAGGCGTGGCACACTTTGCGCACACCCGCAGCGCGCCGTGCCGAGGAGGCTCCATGTCCAGGCTTCATCCCGTTTCCCGCGAATTCGCGGCAACCGCGCGGGTCGACAAGACCGCCTACGAACGCGATTACGCTGAATCGATCCGCGATCCGGAAGCGTTCTGGCGCCGCATCGGCCAGCGTCTGGACTGGATCAAACCCTTCACGCAGGTGAAGGACACCTCGTTCGACGCGGATAACCTGCACATCCGCTGGTACGCCGATGGCGAACTCAACCTTGCCGCGAACTGCCTTGATCGCCACCTCGCCAAAAGCGCCGACAAGACCGCGATCATCTGGGAAGGCGATGATCCGAGCGAATCGCGCCGGATCAGCTACGGCGAACTGCATGCAGAGGTCTGCAAGGCTGCAAACCTGCTGACCAACCTCGGGATCAACAAGGGCGACCGTGTCGCGATCTATCTGCCGATGATTCCGGAAGCCGCGGTTGCGATGCTTGCCTGCGCGCGCATCGGCGCGATCCACACGGTGGTATTCGGTGGCTTCTCCCCGGATTCGCTCGCAGGACGCATCGCCGATTCGCGCTGCAAGCTCGTCATCGCCGCCGATGAGGGCTTGCGTGGCGGCAAGAAGGTGGGGTTGAAGGTCAATGTCGACGAGGCCTTGCAGCGACCCGGAACGAACAGCGTCGAGACCGTACTCGTGGTCAAGCGTACCGGTGGCACAGTCGTGATGCAGGCGCCGCGCGATCGTTGGTGGCACGCGCTTATGCAGGGCCAGTCGACGGAACATGCACCGGTTGCAATGAACGCGGAAGACCCATTGTTCATCCTGTACACGTCCGGCTCGACCGGGAAGCCCAAGGGCGTGCTGCATTCAACCGGCGGCTACCTCGTGTATGTGAGTTACACCCATGAGTGCGTGTTCGATCTTCACGAGAACGATGTGTACTGGTGCACCGCCGATGTGGGTTGGGTCACCGGCCACAGTTATCTCCTGTACGGGCCGCTTGCGAACGGAGCGACCACGTTGATGTTCGAAGGCGTGCCGAACCATCCGGATGCGTCGCGTTTCTGGCAGGTCGTCGACAAGCACAACGTCACCCTTTTCTATACCGCGCCGACGGCAATTCGTGCACTCATGCGCGAAGGCGATGGGCCGGTGCGGAAGACATCGCGCGCGTCGCTGCGGCTGCTCGGAAGCGTCGGCGAACCGATAAATCCGGAAGCCTGGGAATGGTATTGGCGTGTCGTCGGTGACGAACGTTGTCCTATTGTCGATACCTGGTGGCAGACCGAAACCGGCGGCATCCTGATCACGCCGCTCGCCGGTGCAATCGATCAGAAACCTGGCTCGGCGACGCTGCCGTTCTTCGGCATCAAGCCGGCGATTGTCGATGCGGCCGGAGCAATTCAGGAGGGTGCCGCCGAAGGCAATCTCGTGATCACCGATGCATGGCCGGGCATGATGCGCACCGTGTACGGCGACCACCAGCGATTCATCGATACTTATTTCCGCACCTATCCCGGCCTCTATTTCACCGGCGACGGTGCGCGCCGAGACGAAGACGGCTACTACTGGATCACCGGTCGCGTCGACGATGTCATCAACGTATCGGGCCATCGGCTCGGTACGGCGGAAGTGGAAAGCGCTCTGGTCGCGCATCCAAAAGTCGCCGAGGCCGCTGTCGTCGGCTACCCGCACGACATCAAGGGCCAAGGCATCTATGCCTACGTCACACTGAAGGCGGGTGAGGAGTCGAGCGATGCCCTGCGCAAAGAACTTGTCGCGTGGGTGCGCAAGGAAATTGGGCCGATTGCGAGCCCGGACCTGCTGCAATGGGCGCCCGCTCTGCCGAAAACACGTTCGGGCAAGATCATGCGGCGCATCCTGCGCAAGATCGCCGAGAATGCGCCGGACCAACTCGGCGACATCTCGACACTGGCCGACCCGTCGGTCGTGAAAAGCCTCGTCGACGAGCGGTTGGCGAAATGAGCGGCGCGAGCGGCCACCGTCGTTTCATCGCTGCGGCTGCACCTTGCACGATATTTCATTCGTTTGCCGATGTTGCCCGCACATGCGCGAAGTCCTGATCGCCGACGATCATCCACTGTTCCGCGACGCGCTCAAGCGCTCGGTATTGCAGGCACTTCCGGACGCGATACTGCGCGAAGCGGATGGCGTCACCACGCTGCACGCTGCTGTCGATGCGCATCCGGACCTGGACTTGCTGCTGCTCGATTTGCATATGCCGGGCGCGACAGGCTTCTCGGCTCTCGTGCATATCCGCGGACAGCATCCAGGCTTGCCAATCATCGTCGTCTCTGCACATGAGGAAGCTTCTATCATCCGTCGCGCCATCGCCCACGGCGCATCGGGCTACATTCCGAAGTCCGCGTCGGTGGAGACGATCGTCGACGCCGTGCGCAAGGTGCTCGATGGCGACCTGTGGATACCGGCCTCGGCGTACATCGCTGAGCCCGTGCTGAAGGCCGACGAAGCCGGCGCCGCGGCGCGGGTCGCGCTGCTCACACCACAGCAATTTCGCGTCTTCAACATGCTTTTCGAAGGTCTGCTCAACAAGCAGATCGGCTATGACCTCGGTGTCTCCGAAGCCACCGTCAAAGCACACATGACGGCGATCATGCGCAAGCTCGGTGTCTCCAATCGCACTCAGGTCGCGCTGATGGCGAATCACCTCGCCATCGACATGGATGCGCTGATCAGTTCGGAACGCGACACGGACGGTTGATCCGCGCGATCTTCATCGCAAAACGGCTACCGGCGGTGAACTGTCACGGCATTCGGCGATCCAAACGCAGATCCACCGATCGGAACCCGCATGACCGCCACGACCGCGCCCCTCGTCATGCCAATCTTGTCGGCGCTTCGTCTGGCACGTTCGTTCGAAGTTGGCAATCGACTACACGCGTTCCGCGCACTAGATGGGGCGAGAAGTGCACTGGTCGCAATTGCTATCGCGTTCGCGATGGGCTTCGCCATCGCAGGCGGCTACGGCCTGTGCAAGAACGCGTACTGGCTACTCGATCCACTGCGTACCCATCTGCCCGTCGTTGCGTTGGCCGCTGCGCTGATTTTGCGTTCCGGGGTCATACGCGCTCGCCAGCAAGGCGAACACCGGTTTGCGATGTCGTGGCTCGCCGTCGCGCCTGTCGATCCACGCGAAGTCACCGCCGTGATT
>JBDSNK010000081.1:0-15756 GCA_039915385.1 Dokdonella sp. | reverse complement strand
CTGCATCGCTGCTGGTCAACGGCGGGATCGATTCTCCACTTGGCGGTATCGGCGCGACGGATGCCGGTGGCGGCACGCGCCGCATCGGCCAGCACGTGGACATCGGCGCCTACGAATCGGATGTGCTGTTGCGCAACGGATTCGACTGAGCTTTGCAACGGCGACCTTTCCAACTCCCAATCAAGGATTGACGACATGCGTGATCATCGATTTCGCCTTCTGCCGACGCGATGCGCGCCAATGCTGCTCGTACTCGGCTGTGCCGGCGTCCACGCGGCATCGTTCTCCGTCGGAAATACCAGCGATGCAGGCCCGGGTTCGCTGCGTCAGGCGATTGCCGATGCGAATGCAGCCGGAGGTGCGAACACGATCGTGTTCGCTCTCCCGGGTACGGCGCCACACACGATAACGCTGGCAAGCATGCTGCCGCCGATCAGCGGCACGTTGACGATCGACGGCTACAGTCAAGCAGGCAGTGCGAAGAACACGCATGCGCCCGATCAGGGCGGACTCGATACGGTGCTGGCGATCGAAGTCAGCGGTGGTGGCGCGGTCGCTCCCGGCTTCTACACCGCCGGTGGCGTCGTTACGCTGACCGTGCAGGGACTGGCGATGAACCGCTTCTCCGGCGATGCGATCAGCGGCAACGGCGGCGGACCGACCGCATCGCAACTCAACGTGTACGGTAACTTCATCGGCACATCACTCGAGGGAGCTGCGCTCGGTCCACTCGGCAATAGTGGATCGGCGATTCGCACCGGCTTCACGCCAGCGCAAATCGGCGGCACGCAGCCATGGCAACGCAATCTGTTGTCCGGTAACGGAGGTGCCGGTGCGCTGATCGGCGGCCCTGCCGTTGTCGAAGGCAATCTGATCGGCACGGATGCAAGCGGGACGCTGGCGATTCCAAATGGTGTCACGAACAACTGGGGCGGCATCATCCTGGGCACGCGCAGCAATGTCCGTATCGGCGGGTCCAGCGTGGCCTCACGCAATGTGGTCTCCGGCAACCGCCCGGTGGGCATCGGCATCTGGGCAGCATTCGGTGCGTCCGGAAGCACCGCGGGCTTCGAACTCAAGGGCAACTACATCGGTTCGGACTGGAGCGGTTTGCAACCCGTACCGAATGGCTGGCCCGATTACAACGCAGCGCAGTACGGCGGTGGTATCCAGTTGCAGAACGGATCGTCGGATCCTGCCCCCGTGATCATTGGTGGTTTCGCATCAGGCGAAGGCAACCTGATCGCATTCAACAAGGGCGCCGGAATCCGCGCCAGCAGCAACAGCGTCGGCGAGGGTTTCGACAGCCGCGCCAACGAAGTTCACCACAACATCGGCGTCGGCCACGCGAATCTTGATATCGGTGCGAGCGGGCCCACGCCGAACGATCCGGACGACGCCGACACCGGCGCGAACGGCGTGCAGAACTGGCCGGAGATCCTGTCTGCCAGCCAGTCCGGCAACCAACTGACCGTGACCTATCGCGTCGATACCGCGATTGCAAACGCCGCCTATCCGCTGCGCATCGATTTTCATGTGGACGTCGAGGGTGGCAGCGGCGGGTGGTTAACCCAGGACAGCTATCCGCAATCGAGCGCGCAACAGTCGCGCACGATTACCTTGCTCGTGCCGATCGGCGTGCGCGCGATTCCTTTCGTCGCGACGGCAACCGATGCGGATGGACATACCAGCGAGTTCTCGCCCGCCTTCGATGTGATCTTCGAGGACGGCTTCGAATGAAGCCCCTCGACAATCTTCCCACGACGAACTTCTGGAGAGCGACATGACCAAGTTGATTCGCCCTTTGGCGCTAACGACGTTGCTGCCGTTGTTCTGCACGCAGGCGAACGCCGCCGTCTCTTTCTGCGTGAACTCCGTGGCCAGCTTGCAGAACGCGCTGACGACGTCGCAGTCCGACGGCGACGATGACTATATCTCTGTCGTCGCTGGCACCTACGCCCTCAACTCTGGGTTGACGTTCGTTTCGAACGAGCACTTCAACCTGATCCTCGTCGGTGGATTCGACCCGACCTGCAACGACTCCCACGCGGGTGAAACGCTGCTCGATGGCCAGCACGCGGTCAGGCCGCTGTACGTCGGTATCGACAGCGGCAACGTGCTCATCCAGCGGATGAGCTTCATCGCAGGTTTCTCCGCGAACGCCGGCGGCGGTCTGGTGGCAGCCAGTCACAGCGGCAACGTGATTCTGTCGTACAACCAATTCGCCGGAAACCACAGTACGTCCGCCGCAGGTGCGCTGTACGCAAGCAGCGATAGCGGTGCTGTATTCCTGTTCGGAAACCTCGCCTATGCCAATCATGGCAACGAAGTCGGTGGCTTCATCGTCAAACAGGACGTTGGTGAGGGCTACCTGCTCAATAACACTCTGGTCGCCAATACGAGCGACACGCTCGCGGACCCAGCCGGCCTCGTCGCAACCGGCAACGCGCATTTCAGGATCAGTAACAACATTGTCTGGGACAACCCGCCGGCAGGCGGTTCCGACTTTGGAACGCAGTCCGCGCACAGTCGTCGTTCCAACGACATCGGTGTCGTTGCGGCAGGCGCGCCACCCGATCTGCTGGTCGGCGAGCAGTCGGTCGCGCCACAGTTCGTTGACTGCGGCTTTCTGTGCTTCAGTTTCGAACTTGCACGCGCATCTCCACTGGTCGATGCGGGCTCGGACGCCGCTCTCGTGGAAGCGGGCTCCAATTTCTTCGATCTCGCGTTTCGGCCACGCACCATGGGGCCGCATGTGGACATCGGCGCGTACGAAAACGAGATGCTGTTCCAGGACGGTTTTGATCCGTGATTGCCGAATTCAAATCGCGCGCAATCGCGCGCAAACCGGGAGAAATGCAATGCGAATTCATCTGCTTGGAGGCTTGCTGGCGGGGGCCTTGATGACGGCGGCCACGGGCCATGCGCAGACGTGGGAAACCGCACTGCCGTTCGATTCGAACCCGTATACGTCGAGCACTGATTCTTGCGCGGTTCCGCCCCAGTGGCTCTATCTGGATGACGGCCTTTTCCCTGTCTACGCCTCCTCGGTCGTCTATCACGTGAGCCAGTATCAGCTCGGACTGATCGGCCATCCCGCGCCACCGTTGCGGCCATGGTTGGTGACGTTGTATCCGCAGTCGTGGGTCGACATGTCGCTGTGGGTCTGCAAATACAAGAACGGATCCACCGTCGGCGGGTGCGTGGATGTGGATGACGAATACGGGTATGGCACACCCGAGCACGTCACCGTGCCTGCCCGAAGGGGGAGTTATTACATCGTCGTCACCGGGAATGTTGCACAGCAACCGCCTCTATGCGGGCAATATTTTCTGACCGCCACTCACTACTGATTGGCTGAGGACATTTCATGGGAGCAGATACGACGCATGCCGATGGCGTCCGCCTTGGAAAAAGCGGCAGCACGCGTATTGCCCTGGAAATCCGGCACGTCAATGCAACGGCATTGCGCGGATCCGCCTCACGCCCCGGTCGTCCGCTGCTTCGACATCATGCGGCGGTTCGCGGCGATCAATGCGTCGTCGGCGACCGCGACATCGCCGTGGCCATGCAGCCGATACGCTTCGTAGTGGCGCGAGCACTCGCTAGTGAGCGTATCGATGACGGCGCGGTGCAGCTTCGTATAGTAGGGATGGGTGTGGTGATGAAGAAACACCGGAACTTCATAGGGCTTGAACCCGGGCACCAGGCGCACCTGGTGTTCCGGCCGTATCAGGTGCAGTGGCACCACTGCGCGGCCAACTCCCTCCGATACCGCATCGAGCAGACCATAGATATCGTCGAAGTACGCGCGCAACATCTTAGGCACTGTCGCGCCGGTCTGGATCAGGAAGAAGCGCTCGGTGAAGTTGTCGCGTGGTTCGTGATCGACATAGCAATCCTCGCGCCCGTCGTAGCGCGCGGACTCGATCAACACGTTGCGCTCGACGCCAATGCGCACGTTCTCGATGCCCATGCGTTCGCACTCGGACAACGAGACGCTGAAATCAACCTTGCCTTCGATAAGCAGGTCCTGCAATTCGTTTACTTCGGCCTTGATGATCTGACAGGAAAGCCGCGGATTCGCGCGCAGCAGACCGCTGATCGCCGGCACCAGCACCGAACGAAGGCACGAAGAAAACGAGACAAGACGAAAAAAGCCGGAAATACCGTCAGAGTCGCTGACCAGGCTGTCGAGCAGCTCCTGCTCCTGTCGGTCAACCGAGACCGCGTGACGCTGCAGGATGCGCCCGGATTCAGTCAGCTCCAGCCCCCCGCGCAGGCGCATGAAAAGGGCCTGCCCGAGTGTCTCTTCGAGATTCTGGATGCGCTTGGTCAGCGCCGGCTGGCTTACATGCAGCAATTCGGCTGCGCGCGAAAAATTCAGCTCGCGAGCCAAGGTCATGAATGACTCGATCTGCACCGATGACAGGCGGGTACTCATGCGGTCGTCCCCTTCGATCGGGCACCAGTATAACGCTGCGCTATCGCGCCATCAGAGCAATTTATGACGATAACGCGCGCGTATGGAGCCATCCAGAAGTTTGATTGGCGCGCTCGCTGCGCGCCCGATACGGTAGGTCTGCCGGGATCAGTCCAGCTTTTCGCAGGCGTTTTCTTCTTCATCCACGCAATTGGGAGGCATGAAATGCGAATTTCGATGATTGGCGGGTTGCTGGCCATGGGCCTGATGCTCGGTACGGCGAGCCATGCGCAGACATGGGACAACCCGCTGCCCCTCAGTCCGAACAGCTCGTCGAACTTCAATACCTGCTGGATGCCGTGGCAAACCCTGGTTATAGAAGGCGGCCTTTTCCAGATTTCCGCGCCGGCCGTCGTGTACCGCGTCCATCAATGGCTACGCGGGTACCATCCTGCGCCGTTGCGACTGTGGTCGGTGACGTTGTCGCCCCAGGCCTGGACGGACATGTCGCTTTGGGTGTGCCAGCAAAGATCCGGTAACTATCTATACCAATGTGTTGATGGGTCGGATGAGTATGGTAATGGCATATCCGAGCACGTGATCGTACCCGCCGTCCTCGGCACCTACTACGTCATCGTTACCGGAAATACCGACAATCAACCGCCGACTTGCGGGCCGTACACGCTGACGGTGATTCACTGATCGCGAGTCGCGACGCGCATAGGATTCAATCGGCACTTCGCCACAAGGAAATCAACCATGCATCATGCACTGCGTTATCTGCCACTGGGTCTTGCACTCGTTTCGGGTCTCGCTTTCGCCGACAGCTCCGGCACTCTCTACAACGAAGGCAAAGCAATCGTGCTGAAAAGCGCGTATGCCTATCGCATGCCCGATCCCTTCGAGAAGAGCAAGCAGATCACTCGCGTCGTGTTTGCCGACAAGATGATCGATGCCGCTGCATTGAAGGAAACGAGCGATCGCGACGACGCGATTGATACCCAGTTGCGTGGTGCCACCCGCGTCGACTTGAACCTGGAGGCTGACGGCTCGGTGCAGAACGTCAACCTGCACGCCGATGGTTACAGCGGATCGCAGAGCGGCAGCGGCTGGTACACGCTGACGCTGAAGCACAACGACGACAAGCGCGTGGAAGGCAGCTTCCACACGAATGACGAAGCCGACAAGAAGAGCGGTCACTACTACGACCTCGCGTTCGCGCTCGATCTTCCCGCGGCTCCGACGCCAGGTGCGGCGTTGCCGGCGAGCGGCGGTGATGCAGGCAAGGCATACATCGCCTACCTCGCCGCGCTGAAGAAAGGAGACATCGATCTGCTTGCGAAGTCGATGTCCAGGAGCCGCTCCGCTGAACTTCTCTCGCATCGCTCAGACCCGAACTTCAAGATGATGTTTGGCTTCATTCAGAGCCAGGTTCTGCTCGGACCGAAATACGTCAAGGGCGAAAGCAAAGGCGACAGCGCAACGCTTGAATACGACGGCAAGGATGGTGAAGGCCATGCAATGAGCAGCACGGTCGCGATGGTACGTGAAGGCGGCGCATGGAAGGTCGAAAAGGAATCGAGCGCCACGCATACGCATTGATCCGGTACGCCTCAAGCCTAATGACCATCAGGGAGTGGAACATGCGAGTCTGCAGTCTTTTTCATCCGAGCGCGGGGGCCGTTCTGCTTGCCGGCATGCTTCCGATCGTGCATGCGGCGACCTTCTGCGTCGATAACAGTGCGTCGCTTGCATCTGCGCTGATCACCGCGCAGAGCAACAGTCAGGACGACACCATCAACGTCGTGGTAGGCACGTATCTCCTCGGCAGCGAATTGGAATACACCGCCGCGTCCGGCGAAACCTACACATTGAATATCATCGGCGGGCACGCGCCGGGCTGCCCAGGACCCCCTGCGACATCGGGCAACACCGTGCTCGACGGCCAGAACCTGGTGCGTCAGCTGACCATCGCGGCCAAGGGGTCTGTCGGGCTCGGCTACATCACGTTCGTGCACGGCTATCCGACACTGTACGCGGGCGGCGCATTGAATCTGGTGAATACATCGAGCACGTCGGCCACCTATGTGTTCAGCAACGTGTTTGTCGCCAACAAGGCCGCCGACAACAATTCGGGCGGCTCGATGTATGTGTCATCACAAGGCGACGTCCATCTGTGGAGCAACATCGTGTACGCCAATTCCGGCTCCGCCGCTGCGGGCTATCTGAGCTGTGACGGCAATACCTATATCAATGGCAATACGTTCGTAGGCAATCAGCCGATCAATCACGTCGGTCTTGGCGGACTGGACATCACAGGCAGCGGCCACTACTGGCTCGCCAACAACATCCTGTGGAACAACGAAGGCTATGACGTGTTTGACCAGAATGGATCGGTCGACTATGCGTACAACGATATTGGCGTGATCGGCAACTATCCGCCGCTCAGCACCAGCCACGAACTGAGCGTCGATCCCGGTTTCACCGGATTCTTCGGCGTGAGCCTCGCGCCGGATTCGCCACTGGTCAATGCCGGGTTCGACAATCCGCCCGGAGGCGTCGGTGGTTGTTGCGATGCCAACCACGGTCCTCGCGTCGTTGGCCAGCATGTGGACATCGGCGCGCTCGAGACCGATGTGCTGTTTCGCAACGGGTACGAGCCGGTTCCTTGAACGTACGCGAGCAGAAACGCTGAACTCACTTGAACACCCTGCCGGCCATTGCCGGCTCAAGAAGGAGATTTGTCATGAATCCCGTATCGATCGTTCTTCGTGTTGCTGCCGTCGCGGTTCTGTTGATGGGATCAATACAGGCATTCGCAGCCGACAAGGCTAGCGGCACGGTCGCGTTCAAGACCTGGTCGAGTACGATCAAGTTTGCGGTGCTCGTGCGCGGTCCGGATGAAATGGACGAGAGCAAGACCGTGTTGCGCATCTATCTTTCGAGTTCCGACATTGGCGCGAAGATCAAGGCGTGCAAGACCTTGTCGTGTGCCGACGCTGCACTCACGGACGGTGCAATGGTCGACTACGGCGACGCGCGGCACCTGGCTTACGCGGTGCGGCTCAATGGCGAGCGCGCGCAGTATTCCGGCGGTACCGACGCGGGCGCGTTTGCGCTGACGACGAGCAAGTCCGATCACCTTGCCGGCAAGGCGCATATTGACGACATCGCGTCCGGAGGCGCCAGGGTCGATACAGACTTTGATCTGACGCTCGCTGTTACCTACAAGACCGTGCGCTAGCGCGAACGCATTGCGGCGAAGCACGCCCCGCGCTCGCTTGATCGCCAGCCGATCAGGCGAGCGTGGTGGAGCGTGGCCGAGGAAAGGTCAGGCGAGTGCGAGGATAGGCGGCAACTCCGGCGCGATCGCCTTGACCATCGCATTGGCGACGCTGACGTTGCCGGCGATCAGGTTGCCGCTCGCGGGAAATCCGTCGCGGCCGGCGAAGTCGCAGTAGCGACCGCCCGCTTCGCGCACCATCACGCAGGCCGCCGCCATGTCCCAGGGTTTGAGTCCTATCTCGTAGAAGCCGTCGACGCGACCGGCTGCGACATAGCAGATGTCGAGTGCGGCAGAGCCGGTGCGGCGAATGTCTTCGGCTTCGGCGAGCAGGGCGCGCGTCATCGCGAGCTGCGCGTCAAGATGGCGGCGCTGGCGGTACGGGAAACCCGTGACCAGCAGCGCGCCACCGAGACCTTCGCGCTTGCCGATGCGCATGCGCCGGTCGTTGAGATAAGCGCCGTTGCCGCGATCTGCGGTGAAGAGTTCGTCTCGAAGCGGATCGTAAACGACGCCGAGCGTCGGCTCGCCATTTTCCAGGAGACCGATGGAAATGCAGAAATGCGGGATTCCGCGCAAATAATTGTGCGTGCCGTCGAGCGGGTCAATCACCCACACGTTCTTCGATTTGCCGGAGGCACCCGATTCCTCTGCGAGGATCGCATCACGCGGAAACGCGCGCCTGAGTTCGCGTATGATTTCCGCTTCCGCGAGCTTGTCCACTTCCGACACGTAGTCGTGCCGTTGCTTCTCGATGATATCGAGGCTTTCCAGTCGGTTCATGTAACGCAGGATGATCTGTCCGGCGGCGCGCGCGGCGCGCACCGCGACATTGACGGCGGGTCTGGGCATGCTGGATTCGCTGGCGGCTGGAAAAGAGCGGGCGTGTTTGAGTACACGCAAACGGCGCGCAGAGTAGCAGATTGGCGCAATCCAACCAAACGGGCCTTCGACCCAGCATGCCAAGAACCCAGCAGTCAAACTCAAGAAAATGACCGATCCAGCCGCCCCCGACGCTCTTGCGCGCGTCCGCTTCGTCCTCGTCAACACCTCGCATCCGGGCAATATTGGCGCGGCTGCGCGTGCGATCCGCACGATGGGCATGCATCGTCTGGGGCTGGTGACGCCGCATGCGTTCCCTCATCCCGAGGCAACAGCGCTCGCAGTAGGTGCCGACGACGTGCTCGATGCGGCCGTGGTCAGCGCAAGCTTGCCGGCTGCGATTTCAGACTGCCGCCTCGTGCTCGGTGCCACTGCACGCCGTCGCGGCGTACTGATGGAGCAGATGAAGCCGCGCGAGGCTGCGCAACGCATCCTTGACGCTGTTGCGCTCGGGCATGAGGTTGCCCTCGTGTTCGGCAATGAACGGGTCGGTCTCGAGAACGACGAGATCAAGCACTGCCACGCAGCGATCGCGATACCGAGCGATCCGACCTATTCGTCGCTGAATCTGGCGCAGGCGGTTCAGGTGATTGCGTACGAGTTGCGCATGGCGTGGCTGGCAGGCAGCGATTCCGTCACTGTGCCGCGAACTACACAGCCGGCGAGTGCCGAGGAAATGGAGGGTTTCTTCTCCCATCTGGCGCAGACCCTCGACGATATCGATTTCCACAAGGGACGTTCGTCGCGCACGATCCTGCAGCGGCTGCGCCGTTTCTTCCTGCGTGCAGCGCCGGATCCGCGCGAATTGCGTGTGCTGCGCGGCATTCTCGCCGATGCGACGCGGATGGCGCGGCTTGCGGGCGAGCGCACGAAGGATTGATCGGTCCCTGTGTTCCAGGTCACCTGCGGGCGAGGGGCGCGCCTCTAGACTTTTCGCGCAATCAGCAGCTTGTCGATGCGCGCACCGTCGAGGTCGACGACTTCGAATCGAAAACCGTTCCAGCTGAAGTGTTCGCCGGCATGGGGAATCCGGCCAAAATGCGCGACGACCATGCCGGCTGCCGTGCGGAAATCGTGGTCGTCCTCGTGCGGCAGCTCGCCCAGTCCCAACAATTCGCGCAGATCGTCGGTGCCGACGCTGCCGTCGACCAGCCAACTGCCGTCTTCGCGCTCGATAATCGGGTGCTGGCGCGTTTCCGCGTGCGGCGTCGCGGTCTTGCCGACCACCGCGGAAAGCAGATCGTTGAGCGTGACCACGCCTTCGATGTCGCCGTATTCGTCGACGACGAGGGCGAGCGGTGTTTCCGCATCGCGGAACTCTTCCAGCAGATCGAGCGCACGCGCGGTCGCCGGCACGTATAGCGGCTTGCCGAGCGTCGCGAACAGATCGGTCGAAGCGCCGCGCGCGATGCGGCCGATCACGCGCTTGACCTCGAGCACGCCGAGGATTTCCTGCTCGCCGCCGCGGTAGACCGGATAACGCGAGTAGGGTGTCTCGCGCATGATCGCGAGGTTGTCGTCGATCGTTGCCGCCGCATCCAGCCAGGCGATGCGCATGCGCGGCGTCATCACGCTGTCGACGCTGCGATCGCCCAGACGCAGCACGCGATTGACCATGTTGCGCTCGTCCGAGTCGATCACGCCCTGATCGGCGCCCTCGGCGACGAGCAGGCGGATTTCTTCCTCGCTGACGTGTTCGCGGCTGACCTTGTCCATGCGCAGCATGCGCAGCAGCACGCGGGTGAGGCGGATCAGCACAAAAGCGAACGGCGTTGCTACCCAGGTCATGGCGCGCATCGGCACGGCGACCGCGATCGCGAATTTCTCCGGATCGACCAGGGCGATACGCTTGGGCGCGAGCTCGCCCAGCAGCATGTTGAGGAAGGTGATGCCGGCAACGCTGAGGGAGACGCCGATCGCGACGCTGTAGCGATCGAGCCCGGGCACGTCGAGGGCATCGAAGGCGACCCCAATGCGTTCGCCGATATCGGCACCGAGCGCGGCGCCGGCACTGATCTGCAGCAGGGTGATGAAGACCTGCACGGTCGCGAGGAAGCGCTCCGGCTGCTGGATCAGCGAAAGCGCGAGCTGCGCGCGCCGGCTGTCGCGCGCGAGCTGCTTGAGACGGCTCTGGCGCGCGGTCATCAAGGCCATTTCGCTGAGCGCGAAAAAACCGTTGAACAGCGCCAGCAGGAGGACGAGTACGAATTCGATAAGCATCCGGGCTGCGGGTCGCGGCGGGTCCAGCGACTAGTGTAGCAAGGGCTGCGCCGGACCATTTGACCGCGGTGGCCGCCGTATCCCGCTCCCGCGTGACGCACGTGCTGCTGTAACATAAGCGTCATATCAACCCGAGCGAGGCTCCCAGGCCAGTGTCATGGCCATGCGGGGTCTTGCTGCGGAATTCCGGGCAAACGTACCGTTGCGGCGGTCAACCAGAGGCGCAGCCATGTTTTCTCTGCAGACGATTTTCGGCAAGGGCGACAAGTTCTATACGCTGCTCGATGCCAGCGCCGGAGCTGCGCGCGATTCGGCTGCCGCGTTGGTGCGGATGTTCCAGGCGCGCCCGCTGGTGCCGTCGCTTGATGAATTCATGCTGGCGCGCAGGCGCGAAAAGGACCTCGCCGCCCAGATCAGCCAGGAACTCGTCAACACCTTTGTCACCGAGCTCGATCGCGAGGACATCGAGGCGCTGTCGGCCGCGCTGAACAAGATCACCAAGGCCATCTCGAAATTTGCCGAGCGCTATTCGCTCGCCGCCGATCGCCTGGGCGATGTCGATTTCGCCTCGCGCGCGGCCCTGCTGGAGAAGGCCGGCGAAGTGATTGCGCAGATGGTCGCGCAGCTGCGCCGCATGAATCTGGAGTCGATGAAGGCACTCAACGACCGCCTGCAATCGATCGAGAACGAGGCGGATCGCATGATGATCGACTCCTATCGCGACCTCTACAGTGGCCGCCACGAACCGATCCTTATCCTGCTCCTGAAAGATCTATTCGAACTGCTCGAAAAAGCGATCGACCGTTGCCGCGACGCCGGCAATGTCGTCTACCACATCGTGCTCAAGAATTCCTGATTGCGACGCCCGCAGCCCGAACAACAGGATAGTCGTCGATGGAACTTGCCCTTGTATTGCTGGTGGTGTTGATCGCGCTCGCGTTCGAATACATCAATGGCTTTCACGACACCGCCAATTCGATTGCGACGGTGGTCGCGACCAAGGTGCTGAGCCCCGGTCAAGCGGTCTTGCTTGCGGCGACAACCAATCTCGTGGGTGCGCTGGCCGGCACCGCCGTCGCCAAGACAATCGCTTCGGGATTGATCGACACCAACGTGGTCGCGGTTACGCCTGTGGTGCTGATCTGCGCCTTGCTCGGCGCGATCGTCTGGAACCTGATCACCTGGTGGTGGGGATTGCCTTCGAGTTCCTCGCATGCACTTGTCGGCGGTCTCAGTGGTGCGGCGCTCGCTGCGGCACACGACAACTGGAGTGCGATCATCTGGGCCCAGGGCGGCACGCACTGGTGGGGCGAGAAGGGTGTGCTGCCCAAGGTTGTGTTGCCAATGATCACCTCGCCGGTCGCCGGGTTCATCCTGGGCCTGCTGCTGATGGGCTTGCTGTTCTCGTTGATGGAATTTCTCGGATCGCGCAAAGGTCCGTTGCAAAAACTTGGCCGCACGCGCTTCGCCAACGCCTTCTTCAGCAAGGCGCAATTGGTCTCTGCCAGCGCCATGGGCTTGTCGCACGGACTCAACGATGCACAGAAGACCATGGGCATCATCGCGCTTGCATTGGCCGGTGCCACTGCGTCAGGGTCGCTTGAGCATGTGCCGTCGTGGCTCAGCTTCCTGCGCATCGAGGAAGACGCAAGCCGACAGTTCGAGATCGCGACCTGGATCAAGGTGCTGTGCGCGCTGACCATGGCCGCCGGAACGGCGGTTGGTGGCTGGCGCATCATCAAGACGCTGGGTCACAAGATCGTGAAGCTGCATCCGATCAACGGTTTTGCAGCGGAGACCGCATCGGCAAGCATCATCCTTGCCGCATCGCACTTCGGCATCCCGGTATCGACGACACACAACATCTCGGCGGCCATCCTCGGTGTCGGCGTCGCCAAACGCGCGAATGCAATTCGCTGGACCATCGTCGAACGCATGCTGTGGGCGTGGATCTTGACTTTGCCGATTACCGGCGGACTCGCCTGGGCGATGGTGCGCGCGGCGCGCGCATTAGGCTGGACGAGCTGAGAATACGCGGCGAAGACCAGCCGCTGTCACGCGTGCAGCGCGCGACGCACAAGCGAATCCCGAATGCCGGTTCTCAGAACGTGTCGCCACCGCTCGAAACCGCCTGTTCCATGCGATCGCCGAGCGTACCGAGCTCATCGATCACGCGATCCAGCTCCGCATCCGAAAGCAGCCCGTACGGCCGGTTCTCGCACAGATGCAGGTAAGGCGAGCCGGCAAGATCGCTGACTGCGAGATAGCCGGTACGCTGCTCCCAGTTGAAGCGCAGGCAACGCAGGCCATCCATGCCGGTGTAGGGACTGATGGGTGTCGAAATACGCAAGTACTTCGCGCCTTCCTCGTCCTCCATCTCGGCCAGATAAAGGCCCTGATGGCGATCGTCGGCGAGGGTCAGGTCGAAACTGATGAGATAAGGGTCGTTGGCGCGCAGCGCGTGGCGGCTGCCGACGTGTGAGCGGATCTGTTCGAAACTCTGCACGGCCGTTCTCCGTCGAAGTGGCCTGTATGTTACCAGCCCACCGGACGCAGGTTGATTGCGCGGCTGTTTCGTTCAGAGAGCATGCGCCGGCGGCGGATCGTCGCCGCGGTATCTGCCTTGGGCCGACAAATCGCGGAGAATCCTCGACAACGAGGCCGAATTTTCCAATTTGACGGTCCACTTCGACCCACCGCCTGCGTGTGCCTCCATGAAGCCTGCTGAATCGACCACGCCGCCCGAACATGTCGCGATCCTGCGTGCAATCAAGTCGATTCCGCGTGGTTGCGTCGCCAGCTACGGTGAAATTGCGGCGCGCGCGGGCCTGCCGCGGCGCGCACGCCTGGTCGGCCGCGTCCTGCGCGAGACGCCGGCCGATGTCGACTTGCCTTGGTATCGTGTGCTGCGCGCAGACGGCCGCATTGCGTTTCCTCCGGGCAGCAGGGGATTTCGCGAACAAGTGCGCAATCTCGCCGGTGAGGGAATCCTGGCGAGCAAGGGGCGCGTCGATCTCTCCCGGCATGGCTGGGAGCGCAATCTCGACGATTTGTTGTGGGGTCCGGCCGCAACGCCGACCAAAGGACTTTCTGGTCGAGCCAAGCCCGTCCGGCAACGCTGACTGCCGCATTCATTGCGCAACAGGGATACGAGAACCGGCGCGCGCGTGCGAAACCGTGTCGTGCGCTCGCACATTTGCGGGCTGCGTCATGGTCGTGCGAGGCAAGTCGCCGTACAGTCCAGCGCGATCCGAACTCGGGTTGGAGAGAAGCGATCATGAATTGCAGGCTGCGTGGTGCCCGTGTGCTTTCCACCCTGCTGGCCTTCGCGGCGCTTCTCGCGATGCTGCCCATGCTCGCGCGCGCGCAGAGCCACTGGCCGGACGCGAACTTCCACGACAGTTTTGATGGAGTGGCGAACGGACCATCGAACGACGCCGACGCTGCGCGATTCCTGGCCCAGGCAACCTTCGGCCCCACCGCCGCCGACATCACGCACTTGCGCGTGGTTGGGTACCAGGGCTGGCTCAACGAACAGTTTGCGGCGACGGCATCGACGCAGACGCAGTACCTCGATTGGGTATCCGCGACCAATCCCGACGAATACCTCAGCGACGACACGCGTCTGGAAATCTGGAGTATCAATTCGGCGGGAACGGCCGACCCCAGCCGCGCCGGCTTCCCGAACAATGCGCGCACCGACCAGCTGCGCCAGCGCATTGCCTTCGCGCTCAGCGAAGTTTTTGTCGTTTCCAGCAACAGCGGCGCATTGCGCGATGAGACCTGGGGTCTTGCCAGTTACTACGATCTTCTTGCGTCAGATGCGTTCCTGAACTACCGCCAGCTGCTCGAAGATGTGACCAAGCATCCGGTCATGGGTGTCTACCTCAGTTCGATCCAGAACCAGAAGGCCGACGAGGCACAGAACATCCATCCCGACGAGAATTACGCGCGCGAAGTCATGCAGCTGTTCTCCGTCGGCCTGAACAAGCTGGATACCGACGGTACGCCCCTGCTTTCCGGCGGTCAGCCCATTGCCACTTACGACCAGGCGACCGTGCGCGGCTTCGCCGCGGTGTTCACCGGCTGGGACTGGAACAACACCGGTTGCGATCCAACCAGCTATGACTGTTGCAGCGAAGAAACGTACTTCTATTGCGGTCCGAACGATCGCCAGGACGTTCGCTGGCGCAAGCCGATGCAACCGATCGAGGTGTATCACGACAGTACGACGGACAAGCAGTTGCTCAACTACACCAACGTTGTGTTGGCGAACGGCGTGCTGCCGCATTCCAGTGCGCAATCGGAATTGAGCAGTGCGCTCGACAACATCTTCCATCATCCCAATGTCGGTCCGTTCATTGCGACCCGATTGATCCAGCGTCTGGTCACGAGCAACCCGACCCCCGCATATGTGAAACGCGTCGCCCTCGTATTCAACAACGACGGCACCGGCGTACGCGGCAATCTCAAGGCGGTGGTCGCGGCGATCCTGCTCGATCCGGAGGCACGTTACGGGCAATGGCAACACGCTGATACCTTCGGCAAGCTGCGCGAGCCCCTGTTGAAGGCGACGCATCTTTGGCGTGCGATGGAAGGTCGCTCGACCAGCGGGCGAGTCGGCAACTTGCGGAGCTATCCGGGAATTGAGGACATTTACGGTCAGGCGCCGATGCGATCGCCGACGGTCTTCAATTTCTTCAAACCCGATTTCCGACAGTCCGGCGAGATCACGACGCGCGGCCTGTTCAGCCCGGAATTCCAGATTCTGAGTGACACGATGGCGGTGGAGACACCGAATAATTTCTACTATCAGATCTTCTGCTATTACACGAATGGCGATCGATGCTACGACAGCGACCATCCCGACACGCTTCAGCTCGATGAAGATGCCGATGCTGCGCTGGCAACGAGCAACCCGGCGCAACTCGTCGATGAGTACAACCTG
>JBDSNK010000014.1:0-8626 GCA_039915385.1 Dokdonella sp. | reverse complement strand
AACAGCTCGACAGCGACGCGACACCGGTGCAGCACATCCTGCGCATGCAGCCTGCATTGGGCGAGCAGGCCGCGCGCGATTTCCTCGGCACCTTCGGATTTGCCGGCG
The DNA here is from genome assembly GCA_039915385.1 of Dokdonella sp. Taxonomy (GTDB): domain Bacteria; phylum Pseudomonadota; class Gammaproteobacteria; order Xanthomonadales; family Rhodanobacteraceae; genus Dokdonella_A. The sequence continues at coordinate 8,518 of JBDSNK010000014.1, read as the reverse complement.
AACGTGCGCTGTCCGAGGTGCGCGGATTTTCAGGCGGTGAAAAAGCGCGTCTTGCGCTCGCCCTGATCGTGTTCGATCGCCCGAATCTCCTGTTGCTCGACGAACCGACCAACCATCTCGACATCGATACGCGTGAAGCGCTCGCCGAAGCGCTGCAGGATTTTTCCGGTGCGGTCGTGCTGGTAGCGCACGATCGTGGGCTGCTGCGCGCGGTCTGCGACGACTACCTGCTGGTGCGCGATCACGCGATGCGACCGTTCGACGGCGACCTCGATGACTACGCGCGACTGGTTTTGCGCAGTACACCAGCGGGATCGGGCACCACGAATTCCGGTGAAACGAAACGCGATGCACGGCGCGATCGCGCCGAACAGCGCGCACGCATCGCCCCGTTGAAGAACCAGGTCACTCGCATCGAGAAGCAGATGGCTGCGCTGGAAGACGAGCGCACCGATGTCCAGTCCAGACTCGCCGACCCGGCTCTCTACGAAAGTGGACGCAGCGACCAGATAGCAGATCTCGTTCGCCGCCAGGGCCAGCTGACTCAGGACATCGGCGTACTCGAGGAAGCGTGGCTTGAAACGCACGCAGCACTCGAAGCGGCCGACTCGGACTAGCGCGGTTGAACAGGGCGACACAGGTTCGAGCTGCGGAGCGTTTGCGCCGCAGCCCGATCTAAGCCGCTAAGGTCCGGTCGATGAACGCAGCGACCTTGGCAGATACCGGGCAGCAAGGTCGCTGCTGAAGTGCCATCGCCCTTCGGCATTCATAGCCCATGCGAACTGCTTGCCTGACATCGCGCTCGGGCCCTTGTCGACGAGCGTAACCGTGATGCCACATTGGTCGTCGCTCAGCGATCCAACCGCGATCGACGCCACCGTGTTCGTCGCGTAGCTCTCGGCGGCTTCGATGCCCCCCTCGCCGTTTCGCGGACAGCGCTTCTGCGATTCGAAGAACTCGGCAACCGAAATCTTGAGCCCGTCGGCTTGCACGAATGCGTTCGCAACCTTGGCACGCACCGTGTAATCCTGATAGGCCGGCAAAGCGATAGCGGCAAGGATGCCAATGAAGAAGATGAGACCGAACACCACGACGAGGATGATCACCCACGTGCCCGAAGAAGAGGACGTCGGCTTGGCGATGCGCGTCGTTGCGCGCGCCGAGCCAGACAAAGTCGGCTCGCCACCCACAATCACCAGACCCAGCTGAGCCGCCACCTGGCGCAATGGCACCCAGCTTTCGAGGCCTTCGCGCCAGACCAGCGTGCTCGCGTTGATCGTCCCGGCACCATACGCACTCGCGAACCATGCCTTCTCGACGGGGCCCTGCTGTTGGTTCTGTCCATCCGCGTAAAACCAGTTGACCGCCATGTATTCCCCCTGTGCCTTGTTCTGTTGCTGCGTCTGACCGCATACGCGGTCATGTCCGTTGTCGTTGCAGCGTACGCGATCTCAAAGACGCGCCGCGCGCTTCATCGCAAGATAGTGTTCGACCAAGGCGGCCGGCAACTCGCTGCAGGTCACATCGAGCACGTCGGCGCCTTGCGCGCGCAGTGTGCGATGCGTGCGCGTGCGCTGCTCGATGTACTGCGCCATCGCTGCAACACGGACCGCATCGTCGAAACTGCGCACGCTCTGCTGCAATGAACGATCCACTACCTCCTCACGCAGACTGGCGACACAGACCAGATGGCGCCGCTGCAGCTGACGCACGGCGGCGAGCAGATCCTCAATGTCCTCGTCACGTGCATTCGTGATCAGCAACACCAGGCACCGCCGCGATTGACGCACGCCCAGTAGCGTCGCCGCTTCCAGATAGTCGGTCGCGACCGGCTGTGCATTGAGGTCGAATACGGTGTTGAGCAGGGTATCGACCGTGGCGAGACTGCGCCGCGGCGCCATGAAGCGCGACTCGCCACCCGATGCGAGCAGGCCGACTGCGTCGCCTTGGCGCAGAGCGATATACGCGACCATCAACGCGGCATTGAGCACATGATCGAAATGCGTGAGCGCGCCATCGCGCGCGAGCATCCGCCGACCAGTATCGAGCAGGAGCATCACCTGCTGGTTGCGTTCGTCCTGGTATTCGCGCGAGATCAACTTGCGTGTGCGCTGACTGGCCTTCCAGTCGATCTGTCGCAGCGAATCGCCGACGCGATACTCGCGCAATTGCTGGAACTCGGTCCCTTCGCCACGCCGGCGTTTCAAATGCGCGCCGACCACGCGCGATGCCTGCTCGGCACCCACCAGGGCGAGCTTGGCCAACGGTGCGAAGTTGGGATACACGCGCACGCTCTGGCGCAACGGCACCAGCCGCTGCTGTTTCCACAAGCGCCACGGCGAGCCCAGTCGCAACACGCAACCTTCGAAATGGAACAGGCCACGCGCGTTCGGCGTGATTCGGTATGGAAGTTCCAGCTCGCGCCCCGAAGGCAATGCGACCCTTCGTGGCAAGCCAAAGACGGGCCAATCGCCTGGATGCAGGTCATGCACATCTACCCGCAGCGAGCCCGAACCCGAATGCAGCAGCCGCAAAGACACGGGCCGTTCGATGCCAACGGCAATGATCGGTGGCACCTCGCGCGCGACGTGCGGGGTCGGCAACACGCGCAGGCGCAACGCGTCCAGTGCCGCCATCAGCGTCAGCACACCACACGCGGCGACGAACAGCAGCATCGGCAACCTCGTGGATGTAGCGGATACCCCAACCAGGGCGCAAAGGAGCAAAGCCGCAACGAGGACGAGTGTCGGCCTCACTTGCGTGGCGCTTCCACCTTGAGCAACAGCGCCTCAAGCACGTCGTCGACGCGGCGTCCCTCGATCTGCATCTCGGGCGCCAGACTCAAGCGATGACGCAGCGCGGGCTTTGCGATCGTGCGCAGATCATCGGGCGTGACGAAGTTGCGGCCGGCGAGCACGGCCTGCGCACGGCCTGCGCGCACCAAGGCAAGACTGCCGCGCGGACCTGCGCCCATCGCAATGCCCGGCCATTCGCGTGTCGCACGCGCGATGCGAACGGCGTAGTCGAGCACGACTGGGTCGATGCGAACGAGCGCGGTACCAAGCTGCATCGCGAGAATGTCGGCAGGTGTCGCTACCGGACGCACGCGCGACAGATCAAAATCGCTTGCGCTGCGGCCGTGACTGACGCTGGTGACCATGCGTACTTCATCGTCGAGCCCCGGATAGTTCATCAACACCTTGAGCAGGAAGCGGTCAAGCTGGGCTTCCGGCAGCGGATACGTACCCTCTTGCTCAATGGGATTCTGCGTAGCCACGGTGAGGAACGGAGGTTCGAGCGGAAAGCTGCGCGCCTCGATTGTGACCTGCAATTCCTGCATCGCTTCAAGCAACGCGGCCTGCGTCTTCGCCGGCGCGCGATTGATTTCGTCGGCAAGGAGCAGGTTCGCGAACACTGGACCGCGCCGGATCTTGAAACCTTCGGTCTTCGGATCGTAGAACGCGTGACCGCTGACGTCGCTCGGCATCAGGTCCGGCGTGAACTGCACGCGCGAATACGTGCACTGCAAGGCACCTGCGAGCGCGCGCACCAGCAGGGTTTTTCCCAATCCCGGCACGCCTTCGAGCAACACGTGGCCACCCGCCAGCAGCGCGATCAGCAACTGGTCGAGGATTTCCGCCTGACCAACAAAGGCCTGCGCGATTTGCGTGCGAATCTCATCGCAACGCTCGCTCAAGGCGGCGCCGGTGATCGGCCGGATGCGACCGGCCTGGCCGGATTCTGTTTCCTGGCTCATTTTCGGATTCTCAATTCGGTAAGGGTTTTTATGGTGGCGAAAAAGTGTTCTGGCTGGCCCAAATTCACCGGATTCAAGGCCTGGCGAACCTCCGCCAACGGGTTCTGGTGCCGGGTCGCCAGCGCCGTGATCAGCGCGTCGCCATCGAGCGCGGCGATGGCTGGATCGTCGCGCCGCAACTGTTCATCGAACGCACGTCGCAACGGCGCGTAAAGCGCGGTCGTACGCCCACGCCGGAAAGTGAATTCGCCGGCTGCCTGCACATGCTCGCGCAACGCGCGTCGATGTGCGGCAGCCAGCGGCAGCAGCGGTCCGAAGCGTTGACTGCGCGCCCACAACCACGCAAACAGGGCGAGCAAGGTGGGCAGCAGCACTGGCCATCCGCGTTTGACCAGCAGCACATACAAGGGGGGAACGTCGGCGGCATACACCAGGTTTACCCTGCCGCCGCGCAGCGCCGGTGCCAGCACCTGCCACGCGAGCGCTGAGTTGCCATCGGTGTCCAACTCGCGATTGCGCAGGAAATCCAGATCACCTGCGACAAACCAGGCGCCATCGCCGCGCGTTCGCCGACCCATGACATAGCCTTTGTCGTTGTGGGCGCTGACCAGCACATCGAACGCATCGACCTCAGCCTCCTTGGGACTGAAATCGAAGTGGAAGCAATGCTCGGCTTTCTCCACACTGCCTTCGATCGGCCAGCTCAAACAGGAAAGATGAGATCCCACCGTCAATCCAAACGCATCGAGCAATTCACCGCCACGGCCTTCGCTTCCTTGCGGCAACGGGAAAACCAGTTGCCCGCCATCGTCGATCCAGTCAAGCAGGTCGCTGACCTGGTCGTGGGTGAGCGTGCGCACGTCTGCATCCAGCACTAAGGTGTCTTTGCTGCCCAACGCCATCGCCTGCAGGTTGAGGTTGGCACGCGTGCCCACATCGATGCCGCGCACCTGCAATACTTTCTTCAGCGCATAGAGCGGGTTGTAGAGCGCTTCGCCGTGCAGGGGGGCGGCGACATCTTCCTCGACGCGCTCGAACGTTTGGAACCACCACAATCCCAGAGCAGCTATCGCCATCACGCTGGCGAGTGCGATCACGGCGTTGCGTCCGTTCATGCCGGCGTCTCCTGCGTCGGCGCGCTCCATTCGACCAACATCGCTTCGATTTCGTTTGCGGGCGGTGGTTGCTGCGCATACGCCGCAGCCTGCCAGCCGCGCACGATGCGCGCGAACAACGCGCCGTAGCGCGGATCGCGCAAACGGCGTGACTGGCGCAGACATTCCGCTTCCGTCGCTCCGGGCGGAAGGGGTGTTCCCAACGCGTCGGACAGCCTCCCGACGCCAGCCCGATACAGCAATGCCAGCGCCGCACGCACGCGCGACTGGCGCAACAGCTCGCGCACCGCCGCGGGGATGTCGTCCGGCAACGGCTCGGTCGCGGCGACGTCATGCAGACTGATTTCGTCCGCGCGGCGAATGGGCACAAAGCGATCGGAGATCCACGGCAGCCAACGCCGATGATTGACGATCACCAGCACAAGCACGACCGCCAGCACGAGCCACAACCCGTACTGGAAGACGAACGCCAACGTGCTGCCCATCGCGCGGGCCCAGCCCGGCATGTCGCCCGGCGTGTTCGTTTCCGTGGTACCCGGATGACGCGGTCGCCACACGAAGCTGCGGCTCTTGGGGCTGAGATCGTCTTCGCCGTAGGCGCGCTTCACTACCGCTTCGAATTCCTTGCCGTCATCGCGATACTCATCGCCGAACATGGCCCGCAAGGTCGTCGGTACCGTTTTTTCGTCAGGTTTGCTTTTCTCGTCGCGCACCGATTCGGCGGGCACCTGCGCCTGCGTGTCGGTGGCAGGCGGCTCCGTGGCGTGCAGCGTTACAGACAGCGCAAATGCCGCCACGGAAACCAGCACCGCAGTCACCAACGCCTGCGACAGGCGCGCCGCGATGCGCCGGAATGCAAGCTCGATATCCCACCCTTCCAGTTGCATGCGCCGATTGAGATACAGCCCGAATCCGGCGCCGATATAGAACGGCTCAATGATCGCCGTTGCAATCCAGCCGCAGAAATTCAGCAACACCTGCGCCCACATCGGCGGGTTCTCAACCAGCGCATGCCATGCCGCCTTGGCCGTATCGGGCAGGAATTCAATCGGCACGAACATCAGGCCGAGCAGCACGATCGAAACGCTGAGCATCGCTTCAAGGTTTGCACCGATGAAGGTCAGCATGATGTTTGGCGATCCGCCGCCGCGCCCGAGTATCCGCACGCGCTCGCTGCGTTGGGCGCCGGTCAGGCCTTCCAGCAGATCAACCGACAGCAGCATCGCGCGTCCGGGGTGAAAGCGCCGCCACAACAGCCATGGCGCAATTCCGCGCCAACCCCATGAACGTTGCGCAATGAGCGTTTCGCGCAACGACGGCGTGCTGCCGAAAACAGCGCGCGACGCTACGAATAGCACGATGCGGTCGAACATGGGCTTGAGCCACCAGAGCGCCAAAGCCGCGAGCCATGCCCAGCCGAACAGACATGCAAGCGCGTTCAACAATATGAAGACCGGCAGGGTCGTCAGTACCCACGCAGCATGGATGCGCCCCGCATGTGCGCGTACGAGGGCGATGCCCAGATCTGCCGCTTCCCACGCAGATCGCGCGCGTAGCGCGATGGTCAAGCCTTCAAGCTGCATGTGCGGGCGCCACACGATTCACGCCAGGCCGCCCATCGCTGCGCTTACTCCACATCAGTTTGGCCTCGCCCGCCACGCCAAAGCCACAGCAGGATTCCCAGCCAAAGCAAGCCGCCGACGCTGAACTTGATCGGACTCGGCATCCACGCGATGGACGACCAGTAAGCCTCGACGAACGCGGCAAACACCAGCATCGCGAAGACGCCGAGCACGAGCTTTGCACCGACCGCGCCCGCTTCTACGAGTGCGCGACCACGCGTGCGTCGACCAGGCGCCAGCAGTGCCATACCCACTTGCAAGCCTGCGCCCCCGCTGATGACGATTGCGAGCAGCTCAGGTGCCGAATGCCCCGCTACGAAACGCCAGAAGGGCCCGCCGTAGCCGATTGCCGTCAGGTGACCGGCTACGCCGCCGATGATGACCCCGTTCATGATCAGGACAAAAATCGATCCGACGCCTGCGAGCAAGCCGCTGGCGAACGTGCGAAAGCCTATGCCGACGTTGTTGAAAATGTAGTAGCCGAACATTTTCAGATCTGTGCCATTTTCGCGGCCCAATCGTTCGGCCGCCGATGCCGGGTCGTACATGTTTTCGAAGCCTGCCAGCTGAGCCGGATCAAACAGCGCGTGTACGAGTTCGGGGTGAATCTGCAGCAACGCAATCACGCCGATCATCGGCAGGAAAAACAACACCGCCGCCACCGTCATCGCGCGCCATTGCCCACGCACCAACCGCGGAAAGCCCGCTGCGAAGAAGTCGACGATGCGACGCGCACGCGGTGCGCGTGGACGATATAGCACCAGATGGCCTCGTTCCACGAGGTCGCGCAGACGCTGGATCAACAAGGCGCTGTAGTCGCGTCGTTCCGCCAGCGCGAGCTGCTGGCAGATGCGCCGGAACGCCGCCGGAAATTCGCTGTCGCCGAATACACCGTCGCCATCACGCAGCAATTCTCGCGACGGCGGCCGAGTGCGCGCGTCGAGCCAGCGCTCAAAGGCGAGCCACGCCTCTTCATGTTGCGACTGAAAGGCGGCTTGCTTCATCCGCGACCGAGAAAAGCGCAAGCCATGCCGTGCAGGCGTTGCACGGCAAGCGACCCCTGGGCTTGCGTCAACATCGGCAGCAACGCCGCCAGTTCCTGCTGTCGTTCCGGCGTCAGCTGTGCCGCACGCTCGGCGAATTCGACGATCGCCGCACGTTCGCCCGGTGGCAATTGCACCGGCGCATGTACGACCGGCGCAATGGGTGCAGCGCTCTGCTTGGCCGGCAACTGCGCATACACGACCAGGGTGCCCGCGACCAGATCACCCAAGCGGCGGCCACAGGGATCTATCAGGCAGGCGAGCAACCCGAACGCATATCCGAAAGGAAGCATGTCGACGGTGCGCAATAGATTGCGCACGATCGAGGCAATCCATGTCACCGGTGTGCCGTTTGCGTTGATCACGCGCAGACCCATCACCTTTTTGCCTGGCGTCTGTCCGTCGCGCAGCACCTCGAACAATACGGGATAAAACCAGATCAGCACGAACAACACGAGCAGATAGATGCCGAAACCGCTTTCGCCGAGCATGCCGATGAATATTGCCAACATCCATATGACGCCCAGACGGATCAAGGCGTCAAACGCCCAGGCACAAGCACGCGGCATCACGCCGGCAGAACGCAGATGCAGCGCAATGCCTTCCGGGGTCTCGACCAGAGTCAGGGTGTCGAGCACGACCCAGCTCAGACTTTGACGACGATCGTGTCAGCGAAGTGATCGTGCAGGCAGCGGTAGTCCTGACGGAATATCAGCAGCGAATCGGTCAACGAGATCAATTTGCCAATCAACGGAATCGCGCCGAGCAGAGCTAGTGGGAGGAAGCGCGCGAAGATGATGCGCAGCAGGCTGCACGGGCTGCCATCGGTGCGCACGATCTTGATGTGGAGCCAGCGCTTGGCAAGGGTTTGCCCATGACGATGGAGCAACACCATGTTGACGACCGCCACACCGATGATCGCCGCAAAAATCGCAAAGCCGAGCAGACCCAGTACCAGCGGATTGGGCTGCGTGCCACCCG
>JBDSNK010000010.1:0-9559 GCA_039915385.1 Dokdonella sp. | reverse complement strand
AAGCGATTGATGCTGCGCGGGAAAGCGGCTCGATCGACCTGGAATTGCGCACGCTCGGTGGTCTCGCGGCTGCCGAGTACGACGCCGGCCACGCGCTGAGCTCGGTACCGATGCTGAAGCGGGCGCTCGCATTGGCGCAGACACAGTCGGATCTGCAAACGCGCGTGCACGTGGCCACCAATCTCGCACGCATCATCGCGATCTTCGGACGCTACGACGATGCGGACGCGCTGGTGAAACAGGCGCTGGCCATCGGTCAGAGCCAGGCGAATGCGAACTGGCAAGCAAAGGCCCACTGGGCACGTGGCATCATCGCCGAGCAATGCGCGGCCTGGACCGAGGCGAACGCGGCATTGGATGAAGCGCATCGTTTGTTCGCCGGCGCGAAGTCCGATCTGGACGATGCCGCTGTACTCGACGATGCCGCGCGCGTGGCCGCTCGCAGCGGCGAAAGCGCGATTGCAGAGCGCGTAGCCGCTGCGCTGGCGCAGCGGATCGCAGCCAACCCCGGCAATACCGCGATGGCCTCTTGGCAACCGTTCGTTGCAGCGCAGGTGCAGCATGCACAGGGCCATTTCGTCGAGGCGACGAGTGCGCTCAAGCAACTGGTCGATGCCAACGTCGGGCGTGCGGACTGGCCACCGCGCTTCGAAGCATTGCTGCAACTGGGGCGGTGGCGACTCGAGCAGAACGATGCGGCGGGCGCACTTGCGCTCACCGGGGCGCTCGATCCTTGGCTGGCGCAGCAGCCGAACGTGATCGAATGGCATATTGCCGCGCTGCGCGCGAGCGGCGACAACATCGCGGCGGCGCGTGAGCAGAAGCGACTGGACGTGCTGAAGGCGTCGCCCGATCTGCTGGTCGATGCGGCTGTGCTGGCGCTGCAACAGCCGGTGGCCGAAACTGCACAACCCGTCCGATAGGTCTGCCGACATCGAAGCATCCTGACCATCGGCGACGCCAGATCAGCATTCGTCCTGAACGCCTCACGAATCCGTCAAGACTCGCGCATGTGCGCATGCTGCTATCGGCGCCGGTCACGAGGAGGAGTTCGCTAATGTCCAGCAGGCCCGATTGCAATGAATTCCGGCGCACGCGTGTTACAGCACGATTTGTACTGACGGCACTGGCAGTCGCCAGCGGATCGGTCGCGGCGCTGGCACCGGGCGCCGACGGTGTGCGGGTGACGATTCCGATAACGGGAATTTCCGACTCCGCGCAAGGCGGCGTGGTCGATACCAACGGCAATATCGTGCTCGCAGGGTCTGCCGGCGGCGGCAAAACCGCATTGGCGCGCTTGACACCGAATGGAACACTCGACGGCACGTTCGGCACCGCCGGAGTGGCGATCAACGACCTCAGCGTCAACCTCAGCGACGCATTGCGCGCGATCGTGCGCATGGACGATGGTCGCTATGTCGCCTGCGGTACGTTCTTCAGCGCCGGTACGGCCACCGATTTCGTCGTCGCGCGCTTCAACAGCAACGGTTCGCTCGATGGAACGTTCAACGGGTCCGGCTATGCGGTGACCTCGTTCCTGCCGTCGGGCGCCGGCGGCTCCTTGTTCGACCAGTGCAACGCGGTGGCGCTGCAGCCCGACGGCATGATCGTGTCGGCAGGCTTCACGGCCGAGAACGGCCCGAATCACGTGGCGCTGACCCGGCACACCACAAGCGGTGCTCTCGACGGAGGTTTCGGCAGCGGTGGCAAGGTCGACATCAACGCCTCATTTGCCGTGAACGGAAACTCCGAGGCACGCGCGCTCGTGGTGCAGCCCGACGGCAAACTGCTGGTCGCCGGTTATGCATTCGGACCGGGCAACGCCGAATTCCTGGTCATGCGTCTGAACGCGGATGGCTCTCCCGACGGAAGTTTCGGCAGCGCCGGCATCACGCGCACACCGGTCGGGCCCGGCGAAGACATCGCCAATGCGATGGTGCGCCAACCCGACGGTCGCATCGTGCTCGCGGGTTCGGCCATCGTCGCCGATGGTCGACGCGATTTCGCACTCGCGCGCTACACCACTGCAGGCGTGCTCGATGCAAGTTTTGGCAGCGGCGGTCTGGTCACGACGCCGGTAGGTCCGAGCGACGACGTCGCCTATGCGCTGGAGCTGATGCCATGGGGCCGCCTGATCGCCGCGGGCTCGGCGCGCACCAGCACCGGCGGCTCCGGCACCGATCTGGCGTTGGTGTCCTACAACGCGAACGGCAGCGTTGACGCCTATTTCGGTGACGCTGGCAAGCGCATGGTCAACATATCCACTTTCGACGACATCATCTACGGACTTGCCAGCGACATTGGCGGTACGCGCTTCTGGGCGGTCGGCACCGCAGCGCCGTCCACTACCGCGCAGGATTTCCTCGCCATCGAATTCGGTCTGAATGACACGATTTTCCGCGATGGATTCGAGGGGCCGTAGTCAACTTCGCATGGACGCCGGGAATTAAGAGGGTGCGCACATCCTCATCATCGGTACGAGGGCCATGTCGCGCGAGTGGAAGGAACAAGCTGAACGACACCGATGGCGCAGTCTGCGTCTTACACGTTGCACCAGGATTTCGTCCGCCGCACAATAGCGCCAGCGGCGTTGGGCTCATGCCCACCGCTGGGTGATGGAGCAAGCGTCATGCGCGGCCGATGCAATTTCGGACTCAATCGGGCGGTCACCAGTGATCGTTGTGCGGCATGCCCGCGTTCAACCGATCGACCTTACCAACGTCGCCTGATCGCAGGCAGTCTCGCCATTGCCTGCGTGATGGCCACATTGATTTCTGCAGATGCCCGCGCGCAAACCTGTCCAGCGCCTTTGCCGTGGCCCACGGACGCGACCTCGCTCGTGGGCAATACCTGCTTCGGCTCGCAGATTGCCGACACCCTTTGCGGCGGCAAGGTCGCCAATCCCGGCCTCAATGTCATCTACCGGATTTATATCAGCGGCAATGCGTCGGAAATCAATTCCATGGGCTTCGTTTTGAGTCCAGTCATGTACCTGTCGGACGAGGCCCACGGTTGCGACTCGAGCCCTTGCCTGAGATCGGGTAGCTGGATCAGCTTGGCCGGTCTCTCAGCGGGTTACTACCACCTGATTGTCGCGCATGACGACCTCGATGCCGGCGGTACCTGCGGCCAGTTTACGCTGAGTGCGGACGCGCCCCTGTCCGTCAGCGATACCTATTTCGAGAACGGTTTCGACTGAGCCGCGCGTTTCGCAACCGCGATTCGGCAAAAGACTGGTTTCGGCGCAACCGAAGCAATCCGAATTCGCCCAGGCGATAGCGGTCGCCCGTGACACGCCAGCGCGAGCTTGCCTGACGAGTCGAGTTGCGCATGCGCCCCCTTTCAGCGCGCCCGGTGACGATCTCAATACGTCGCGCGCGTTGCCCCGCGCGAGCGCTTGCGGCAAGCTAGTGTGCTTCGCGTCCCCACAGAAGCCGCCCAACCGTGCGCTCGATCCCACCTTCCCTGCCCGGGCGACGCCTGCTGGCGCTTGCCATCGCGAACATCCTCGTGGTCGTCACGTTGTCCCCGGCCGCCCGTGCAGCGGACGATGACGCGCCAACCTGCGCCGTCGGCGTGCTCAAGTGCCCGAAGAAGCCGATCAGCTTCGATATGTGCGGCAAGAACGACCTGTTCGACTTCTACATGCCCGACCTGCCGACCGAGGGCGATCGCAGCAAGGCGCCGCGCGACGCCAGCGCAGCGAAAGTGACGAGCCCGGACAAGATCCACTACACCCTCGAAGGCCAGGCGCAAATCAAGCAGCTCGACCTGTTCCTGCATGCGGACAAGATCACCTACGACAGCGAGACCACCGACTACAGTACCGAAGGCCATGTGACCTATCAGGATCGCAGCCTGCTGCTTTCGGCGGACCGTGCAAAAGGCAATGCCGATCTGGATCAATGCACACTCGATGACGTGCGTTACCAGCTGCTCGGCGCACGTGGCAACGGCATTGCCACCGTGGCAGTGATGGACGACCCCGACCATGCACAATTCAAGGATGCGACCTACTCGACTTGCGACGTCGGCAACCAGCAATGGGCGTTCAGTGCTCGCGACATGGACGTCGATCGTGCCGAAGGCCTCGTGCGCGCACACAATGTGACGTTCCGCATCCACGACGTGCCGGTGTTCTGGCTGCCCTACGCGCGCTTCGCGCTCGACGACCGGCGCGAAAGCGGCTTCCTTTTCCCGAGCATCGGCTACAGCAATCGCCGCGGTTTCGACTTCACGCTGCCGTACTACCTGAATCTCGCGCCGAACTACGATGCGACGATCCTGCCGCGCCTGATGACCGATCGAGGTGTCATGCTCGGCGGGGAGTTCCGCTACCTCACCGACAGCAGCAAGGGCTCTTTCACTGCCGAGGTGATGCCGCACGACGACAAGGTCGGCGACGAGGAACGCCGCTACGCAACCTCGCTGCCGGACAGCCGCTGGCTGTACCGGTTTCAGGACACGTCGGCATTCAACGCGAACTGGATCGCTGCCGTCGACGTGAATCGCGTTTCCGACGATCGTTATTTCGAGGATTTCGGTCGCGGCCTGTACAGTTCTGCAGTCAGCTTCCTGCCATCGAGCGCCTACCTCACGGGCCGCGGCGACTGGTGGACCGCAAGCGTCGGCGGCGACGCATACCAGATCACCGATCCGACCCTGACCGATCAATTCGAGCCGTATCGTCGGCTCCCTCGCGCGACCTTCAACGCCGAGCATGCCGTGCTCGGTGACTTCACGGCGGGCGTGAATTCTGAGTTCGTCGCATTCTCGAAGGACAACTCGCTCGAGGGCCAACGCCTCGACGTGTTCCCTTACATCGCCTACCCGATTGAAACCGCGTCCTATTTCCTGCGACCGCAGTTGGGCTACCGCATAACGACCTACAGCCTCGACCATCTCGATCTTGCGCAGAACCCGCTGCTGACGACCCGCCATCCGGATCGGGGCGTGCCGGTGTTCAGCCTCGACACGGGTCTCGTGTTCGAGCGCGACATGCATCTCGGCAACGAGGCCTGGACGCAGACGCTGGAACCACGCGCGTACTACCTGCGCGCGCCCTATCGCGACCAGAGCGACCTGCCCGTCTTCGACACCCAGGAAATTCCGTTCAGCTTTGGCGAGCTGTTCCGCACCAATCGCTTCGTCGGCGCGGATCGGCAGATGGATGCAAACAATCTCTCTCTCGCAGTGACTACGCGTTTCCTGGACGACGCGAGCGGCACCGAGCGGGTGTCCGCGAGCATCGGCGAGATCCGCTATTTCAACGACCAGCGCGTGCAATTGCCGGGTTTGCCATCGACTGACTTCGGCGGTTCGGCCTATGCAGGCGAGATTGACCTGCACCTGAACGACCGTTGGCGCGTGTTGCTCGACCAGCGGTGGAATCCGAACACGCACCAGACGGATCTTTCCACATTCACTTTGCAGAACCGCTTTGGCGACAACGGCATCATCAACGCATCGTACCGCTATCGCCGCGATTTTCTCGAGCAGGTAGATCTCTCCGCCGCGCTGCCAATAACCCCGAGCTGGCGCGTGATAGCACGCGAAAACTATGCGCTGAACAATCCACTGGCCGTGGCCACCGATCCGCGCGGCAAGGACGGACGCACGCTGGAGAGCTTCATCGGCATCGAGCACGACACCTGCTGCATCGCTTGGCGTTTAATCGCGCGGCGCTGGATCCACAACATCGAAGGCGATTCCGACAACGCGATCTACTTTGAACTGGAATTCAAGGGCGTCGGCTCGATCGGGCAGAAGACGGACACCTTCCTGCGCCGTGGTATTCTTGGCTATCAATGAGTTGGCAAAAAAGGGGACGGAGGCAATTTCCCAGCGATCGAGCACTCGGACCCCGCGGCATCAATCGGGAAATCGCCTCCATCCCCTTTTTTGCTGAACCGATTCGCAATCTGCTGGTCTCAAGGTGCCTAACGCACCGGAACATTCGGAAACCCCATGAAGCCATTTCTCATTGCCCTGTCCCTGGCCCTGCTCGTTCCGACGGTAGCGCCCGCGCAGATTGTTACCCCGCTGTCGCTCGACCGCATTGTCGCAGTCGTCGACGAGGACGTGGTGCTGCAGAGCGAACTCGATCGCGACATCAGTCGCGTGACCACGCAGTTCGCGAAAAATCCGCAGCAATTGCCGCCACGTGACGTTCTCGAACGACAGCTGCTCGATCGGCTGGTGCTGCAGAAACTGCAGGTCGCGCGCGCCGATTCGACCGGCGTCAAAGTCGCCGATGCGGAAGTGGATCAGGCGCTCGCCCAGATCGCCAAGCAGAACAACATGGAAATCAGCCAGCTGCGCGGCGCCATCACCCAGCAGGGGCTGGACTACGAGCAGTTCCGCAAGGGTGTACGCGAGCAGTTGATCGTGCAGCGCCTGCGCCAGCGGGTGGCGCAGAGCCGCGTCCATGTCAGCGACGCCGAAATCGACAGCATGATCAAGAACGGCGGCCTCAACCGCGGCCAGATGCACCTGGGCTACATCGTGATCAACGTGCCCGACGGCGCGACGCCAGAACAGATCGACGTTGCGCGGGCGAAAGCCGATGAAGCGAAGAAGAAGATCGATGACGGTATGGATTTCGCCGCTGCGGCGATCCGCTACTCGAACGCGGAAAACGCACTGCAAGGCGGCGACCTCGGCTGGCGAGGCCGCGACGAACTGCCGCCGGCAATGATCGACGTTGCGGACAAGCTCGCTGAAGGCGCTGTTTCCACGCCGATTCGCGGACCGAATGGTTTCCACATCATCAAGTTGATCGGCAAGCGCGACAGCGGCAGCAGCGGCGAGCAGATGGTCACCGAGACGCATGCGCGCCACATCCTGGTCAAGATCACCGAACTGACATCGAGCGAGCAGGCACAGAAGAAGGTTGCCGCGGCCCGTCAGCGCATCCTTGCCGGAGAAGATTTCGAGAAAGCGGCAAAGGACACGTCCGAAGACGACGCAACGGCGCGACTCGGTGGCGACCTCGGCTGGTTCTCTGGCGATGCCTACGGACTGCGCGTTGCCGAGACCTTGAAGGACATGAAGAAGGGCGAGATTTCGCAACCGTTCCAGTCCGAAGCGGGCTGGCACATCGTTCAACTTCTCGACACGCGCAGCACCGACAAGTCCGGTGAGCTGCAGCGCGATCAGGCCAAGAACGCGCTGTTCCAGCGCAAGGCCGAGGATGAGTACCAGGCCTTCCTGCGCCAGATCCGCAGCGAAGCCTATGTCGACATTCGCCTGCCCGGTGGCAACGCAGCGGCGCCAGGCGCGCCGTAAACGAAATCTGCGCAGCGCGTTCACCCTCATTTTTGCCTGCCGCCACAAGCGTCGAGCGGGAATGAGGCGATCGCGCCCGCACTCTCGCAAGCCGGCACCTGCGCATGCGAATTGAAAACCGCAAATCCGATTCGTCGCTCCCGCGTATCGCGCTGACGGCGGGCGAACCGGCGGGCATCGGGCCCGAGCTGATCGCCAAGCTCGCCGCCAGCAATGCCGCCGCCGATCTCATCGCGATCGCCGATCCGGCACTGCTCGCTGCCGCTGCACGTGGTGCCGGTATCGATCTGCTCATCAGCAGCTACGATCCTGCGGTGATCGTGAACGCGCGTGCACCCGGCAGCGTGCGCGTCGCTGCAATGGCGCTGTGCACACCCGCGCTACCGGGCAGGCTGGATCCCCTCAACGCGCCGTATGTGCTCGCAACCCTCGCGCGCGCAGCCGACGGCGCCAGCACTCGTGAGTTTGATGCGATCGTGACCGCGCCGGTGCACAAGGGCGTGATCAACGACGCCGGCATCGCGTTTCGCGGCCACACCGAATTCTTTGCGCACCGCGCAGACTGCGATGTCGTGATGATGCTCAGCGCACCCGGCGGCGGGCGCGCTGGCGGCGATCTTCGCGTCGCGCTCGCAACCACGCACTTGCCGCTGGCAAAGGTACCCGCCGCGATCACGCGCGCAGGTCTCGTGCGAAGCCTGCTGATCCTTTACGACGCCCTGAGCGCACGCTTTGGCATTACTGCACCGTGCGTCGCCGTTCTCGGACTCAATCCGCATGCAGGCGAAGGCGGCCACCTCGGGCGCGAGGAAATCGACGAAATCGCGCCCGCAATCGCGCAGTTGCGTGCCGCCGGCCTCGATGTGCAAGGCCCAATTCCGGCCGACACCGCTTTCGTGCCCGCGCAACTGCAGCGCTACGACGCCGTGCTCGCGATGTATCACGACCAGGGCTTGCCCGTGCTCAAGCACGCAGGCTTTGGCCACGCGGTCAACATCACGCTGGGGCTGCCGTATATCCGCACGTCGGTCGATCACGGTACTGCGCTCGATCTCGCTGGCGGCGATCGCGCGGACGCAGGCAGCATGATCGCGGCGACGCGGCTCGCGATTGATCTGGCGCGTTGAGCTGCAACAGCTGACACCTGCTTTCGCAGGAGCGGCTGACACGGCGATGCTTGTTGCTCCGCGAACGACACTATCCCCACCCAACCCTCCCCTGGAAGGCGAGCGCTTTCAAGCATCATGACTGCTTTGAAGTCCTCCCCTTCAAGCGGAGGATTTGGGTGGAGACGGTGTTCGGAGCATCGCGGCTTCCGCCGCTCGCACAAGATCGAGCGAGCGATCCGTTACGATGCGCGCATGCACGACGAACGCCACATCCACAAGAAACGCTTCGGCCAGCACTTCCTGCACGACGCCAGCATCCTGCGCCGCATCGTGCAGGCGATTGCGCCCGCGCCTGGCGAACGCGTGGTCGAGATCGGCCCCGGCGACGGCGCGCTGACCCTGCCGCTGCTGCGTGCGCTGGGTCGGATGACGGTGATAGAACTCGATCGCGACCTGATCCCACGCCTGCGCGCTGCCGCCGAAGGCGTCGGCGAGCTCGATATCGTCAACGCCGACGTGCTGCGTGTGGATCTCGACGCACTCGCGCAAGGCGAACCTCTGCGCGTCGTCGGCAATCTGCCCTACAACATTTCCTCGCCGATCCTGTTCCATTGCCTCGACCACCTCGATGCAATCCGCGACATGCACTTCATGCTGCAGAAGGAAGTCGTCGATCGCATGGCCGCGGCGCCGGGCAGCAAGGTGTACGGCCGACTCTCGGTCATGCTGCAGCTGGTCTGCCGCGTCGAGCCATTGCTTGCGGTGCCGCCTGGCGCGTTCCGGCCGCCGCCGAAAGTCGACTCGGCCGTCGTGCGCATGACGCCACTGCCACTCGCGCAACGACCGGATGCAGATACCACCCTTATCGCACGCGTGGTCAGGGCTGCCTTCGGGCAGCGACGCAAGACCCTGTCCAACGCATTGCGAGAGGTTGTTTCGGTCGAACAGATCGTCGCCGCGGGTGTCGATCCGGGCACGCGCGCCGAGCAATTGGCGCCCTCCGCGTTCGTCGCGCTTGCCCGCGCGGCCCATGTCCCTGAAAATCCACACCCATGAGCGGCAAGAAGCCTTACGACATCACGATTTCGGTCGACACCCGGTTCCTCGACGATCAGTCGGCACCAAGGGACAACCGTTATGCGTTCGCCTACACCATCACCATC
>JBDSNK010000329.1:0-17923 GCA_039915385.1 Dokdonella sp. | reverse complement strand
GCGTATCGCGAAGCCAGGCAGGCAGGCGCAGCGAACGACGGCAGCGGCGGCAGTGGAACGGGTGGCGGCGCGGCAGTGACCGCGCCGCTTACCTCCGCTGACGTCGATGCGCGCATCCGCATGGTCGAGGCGCGGGCGAATGCTCGCGTGCTGATCGCTGGCAGCAAGCTGCCCGACCCGTTGCAGGAGCGCTTGGTGCAGCGCTTCGCTGAAGCGGTCAGTTTCACTGACGCAGAGGTCAGCACGGCGATCGAAGCCGAGCGCAAGTTGCTCGGTCGCCTGGTCGAGGGCGCACAGGTTCGTGGCCTCGGCGAAGGTCGCGTCGAAGCGGGTCAGGATCGCTCGGAAAAAGTGTCGGAAATGTTCGACAACTTCTTCGATCCGAAAAAGCCGATGCGCAGCTTCCGCGAGGCGTACATCGACGTCACCGGCGACCGGCAGGTGTCGGGTCTCATCCAGAATTGCGACACGCAGCGTTTGCGTGAGGCAGTTGGCGAGCAGCGCTTCGCAGAAGCGGTCAGCGCGGCGACGTTCGGCAATATCCTCGGCAACTCGATCACGCGCGCCATGATCCGCGACTACGGCTCGCTCGAAGCCTACGGCGACTGGCGTTGGCTCGCCGACGTCGTGCCGGTCACGGATTTCCGCACGCAGGAGCGGACCCGCATGGGTGGCTACGGCAACCTGCCGGCAGTCGCTGAGAACGGCCCGTACAACGCGCTCACCTCGCCGACCGACGAGAAGGCGACGTACGCCGTCAGCAAGCGCGGCGGCACCGAAACGGTCAGCCTGGAAGCCATTGCCAACGACGATGTCGGCCTCATCCGCCGCTTGCCTATGTCGCTGGCCGTCGCTGCCGGTCGCACGCTGTACGAGTTCGTGCACGACTTCCTTGCAACGAACGCGGTCATCTACGACGCCACGGCGTTGTTCATTGCGGGCCACAACAACATCGGCGTCGCGGCGCTCGATGCGACCAGCTTCGCGGCGGCACGTCTGCGCATGAAGAAGCAGACCGAGAAGGACAGCGGCAAGCGCCTCGGCCTGACGCTGCGGCACGTCGCTGTTCCGGGCGATCTCGAGGAAGCGGCCTACAACCTGTTCGTGCGCACCACGAATCTGGACGAGAGCTTCACGCAGAGCCGCAAGCCGAAGGTTCACGTCGTCGACTACTGGACCGACGCGAACAACTGGTTTGCCACGGCTGACAACAGCCAGTGTCCGCTGATCGAGATCGGCTTCTACGGCGGCAAGGAAGAGCCGGAGCTGTTCGTGCAGGACATGCCGACGCAGGGCTCGCTGTTCACGAATGACCAGATCAAATACAAGATCCGGCATATCTACAGCGGCGCGGTGCGCGACTTCCGCGGCTTCGATGGTTCCATCGTTCCCTGATGAGCCTCGCGGACGTCCAGTCCCTGGTTGATGACCTGGTCCGGGATACGGACCAGGTCATCACGTCTTCGCAGCGCGACACCGCGATTGCCAATGCGGTGCTGCGCTACTCGGCCGACGCGCCGCGTCGTGTCGTGGAAGACGTGGTCGTCGACAGCGGTGGCAACCTGCCTGCGCCGTCGTTTTGGCTGGACGATTCCTCGCGAGTACTGCGCGCCGAGTATCCGATCGGCGTGCGCCCGGCCTCGTACATTCCAGGCGAATTGATCGACACCGTCGCTACGCCGGCCGGTGTGACCATCGTGCTCCTCGGTGGTATCGCCGATGGCGAAACGGTGCGCCTCGCTTACACCGCTGCTCACGCGCTCGAAGTGGGCACCGACACGATCCCTGCGCAGCACCGCCGAGCCGTTGCAGCGTTAGCGGGCTCCGATCTGTGCGGGCAGCTCGCCGCGCAATACAGCAACGAAAGCGCTCCTACGATCAGCGCCGATACCGTTGACCATAAAGGCAAGTCAGATCGCTGGCGCGCACGTTCGCGCGATCTGATGGCCGAATACACGCGTGTCGTCGGCTCCGCGCCGAGCGAGCGCACCAAGCCTGCGAGTGTCGACGTGCCGCTTGTGCGCACCGACTCTCTTGGCGGGCGTCGCCTGTTCCATCCGACCACGGGATGGCCACGCACGTGAACTCGACGATCGACGCATCGGACTTCGCGCAGCTGGCCGATTTTTGGAAGCGCGCTCCCGAAATCACGAAGGAGGAACTGCTGATCGCGGTTACCGACTCGGACGTGCTGTTGCAGGGCGAGTTGATGCAGGCATTGCCGTCTGGTGCAGGCGGTGCCGCAGGCCTGCGCGGCTCCATCTTCCACGAGGAGCAAGTGCTCGCCGACAACGTGCTCGGCATGACCAGCACTGACAAACAGTACGCACCCTTCATCGAACTCGGCACACGGCCTCACTTGCCGCCCATCACGCCGCTGATTGACTGGGTCGAGGCAAAGCTCGGTCTTCACGGCGCCGAGGCGAAAAGCGCGGCGTTCGCGATCTCCCGAAAGATCGGCAAGCACGGCACGCGACCCAATCCGGTGTGGCGCACTGTCTGGCAGGCGCAGCAGACCGCGATCCGCCGCAAATTTGATGAGGCCATGCAGCGGATTGCCTCGCGTCTGGCGGGAGGTGCGGCATGAGCGTTGCAGCCGCGCGCGCCGCCATCGCCGCGCGCCTCATCAGCGTTACCGATATCGGTGTGGTGCATGCGTACGAGCGCTATGCATCAGATCTCGCGCGCCTAAAGCAACTCTACTTCTCTATCTCGCACAACCAGGTGCGCGGTTGGTACGTGCGACGTGTCCAGACGTCCGAGACCGGCAATATTTTGTCGAACACTGTTGAGCACATCCGCTGGCGCATCGTCGGGCTGATGGCGCTCGACGACGCGAACGCAAGCGAGCTGGTTTTCGACAGCCTGATCGAGGGCGTGCGCAACGCCTTTGCAGCAGATGAAACCCTCGGCGGCACGGTCGACCAGTGCGCCGTGCCTGACCCTTCCGGCAACTCCGAATCGTGCATCCAGCTCGACGACGCCGGCCCTGTGATGTTCGGCGGCGTGCTCTGTCACGCCGCCCGACTCAGCCTCAACACCATCCGTTACCTGGAGCGCTCATGAAACCCTCACCGGCGAAACCCGAAATTCCGAGCCGCAGCCTCGGCGGCACATTCCACTTCGACAAGGACGGCAACTTCGTTGAGCACATTCCGCCGACGAAGCCGCGTGATGCCCACGTGCAGGAAGCGCTGGTCGACGCCGCTGCTGATGCGGCCAAGACCGAGGCCGCAGGGGTCGACTCGACAGCTGCTCACGCAACCAACGAAAGCGGCACGCGCCGCGCCAAGGAGTAACTCGTCATGCGTATGCGCAAGGTAACCCTGTTCGCCGCGACCGAGACTGTGTACGGCACAGCCATCGCGCTCACTGCCGCGGACGCGATGCGCACCCACGAATTCAAGTGCACGCCGTTCATGGCGACAGTTATCGAGCGCAAGCTCGATGGCCAGGCTTACGGCAACACCGGCTCGATCCACAGCGGTGCGCACCTTGAAATGGAGTTCGACGTCGAAATGTCGGGCTCGGGTGCTGCCGGCACGGCGCCGAAATACGGCCGGCTGCTGAAAGCCTGCCAGATGGCGGAAACCATCGTGGCCACGACCAGCGTCACGTATGCCCCAGCGAGCAGCGGCACGGATTCGTTGACGATGTACTACCAGCTCGACGGCCAGCGTCACGCAATGACCGGCGCGCGTGGCACATGGTCGATCAAATTCGACAGCCAAGGTATTCCGTACATCCACTTCAAGTTCACAGGCATGTGGGTCGATCCGACCAGCGTCGCGGACCTGGTGCCGAACTTCACCGGCTTCACGTTGCCGCGCCCGGTCAGCTTTGCCTACACGCCGAAGGTTTCGCTGTTTGGCCTGGCGTCGGTCTACAAGTCGTTCGGCTACGACCACACGAACGATGTGCAGTTTTTCGACAACCCCGGTGAGCAGTTTGTCGACATCGTTGATCGCACACCGAGTGGGTCGATATCGCTGCTCGCTCCTGCGTTGTCCGTGCACAACTACTTCACCGACACGAAGTCCGACACGCAGGGCTTGCTGACTCTCGTACACGGCATGACCGCGGGCAACATCGTCACCTTCGCCGCTCCGCTGGCGCACCTGAAGGAGCCGAAGTACGGGGACGACAAGGGCCGCGCGATGTTGGAGGCGAATCTCGACTTCATCTACAACGCGCCCGACGACGAGATGTCGCTCGCCTTCACCTGATCCAGCGCCACTCCCTGGGCACGCGGGGATGGCGTTTTGCCATCCCCGTTTTGCCTCTACTTCAACGCTCCCACAGAGGACACAACGCATGTTCACCTTGGATCAAAGCGAACGTTACTGGTACCCGGTCACCGTCGAGCTGGTCGATGCGGAGGGCCGCAAGAAAAAGTTCGACTTCGATGGCAGCTTCGAACGTCTCCCGGAAGACGAACTCAAGGAATTTTTCCGCGAGCGCGAGGAAGGCGAAACAAAGCTAAGCGACCGTGATGTGGTCGAGCGCGTGTTCCGCGGCTGGCGGAAAATTCAGACCGCAGACGGCGCAGACGTCGAGGTCAATGACGAGAACCGCGAACGTCTGCTGAAGACGCACCCGGTGCAGGGTTGCATCGTCAAAGCGTGGCTGAAGTCCATCGGCATCGAGGGCAAGTCAAAAAACTAGAAGCCGCTGCTATCTGGTGGGCACAGGGACAGCCCGGCTCCGGCTTTGAATCTGACCTGGACGAACTACGCGATCAGGGATGGGACGAAGAGGCTATCGACGTAGAGCGCGCAGAAGCTGCGCGCCTGCGCGAGCCGAGTTTGATCTGGCCTAAGAACTGGACCATCGCTCACGTGTTCGAGTGCTGCCAATGGACGGTGCATATCGGGATGGCTGGTGGTTTCTGGATGGGTATCAGCGGTCAGGAAATTGACTCCGTGTGCCGGCTGCAAAAGGTGCCGCGCGACGAATGGCATGAGGTGCTGCTCGGCGTGCGGTTGATGGCGAGCAAGGCCGCACCCGTGATGAACGAGAAAAAGGAATAGCGTGGCTGATCTGCAACTATCGCTACGCCTTACTGCCGATGGGTCGGGACTCAGCGGAACGCTGCGCACCGCCAGCGGCGAACTGAGAGATTTCTCGACTCAGGCAAATACGGTCGAGAAGTCGGCCAACGCTGCCGGTGCCAGCGTCAGCAGAATGGGAACGCAGTTCGACGCCGCGGCAGGTTCTGGCCGCGGCGTCGTCGACGTGCTCGGCCAACTGATCGGCAAAATTGATCCGACCGTCGCGAAGCTCGGACAGCTCGACGTGATGCAGCAGCGCCTGGCGGACTTCAAGAAGTCCGGCGCGCTGAGTGGCGACGACTATGCGGCCTATTCTCAGAAGATCAACGTTGCGCGGGATGCGCTCACGAGCGCAGGTGGCGCGGCGCACGGATTTTCGCTGAACTCGGCCGCTGCCAAGCGCGAGGTCGGCGTGCTCGCAGCGGAAATGTCGCGCGGCGACTTCAGCAACTTCCAAGGGTCGCTGCTCACGCTCGCAAACCGAACGGGCGCGCTGTCTTCGATCTTCAGTGTCGCTGGCATTTCGATCCTTGCCATCGTCGCGGCGATCGGCATCTTCGTTGGCGCCGCGCTCGCCGGGAGCAACGAGACGGACAGGCTCAACGCGTCCGTTATCGCCACTGGCGGCTACGCCGGATTGACCGGAAGCGCTGTACAGGACATGGCGCGGAAGATCGGCGACTCGACCGGGCACATCGGCGAAGCTCGCGCAGCGCTGGCAACCCTCGTCGACGGCGGCAAGATCACGGGCGATAACCTGCGCATCGCGGGTCAAGCTGCTGTCGACTTCGCCACCACCACGGGCAAGAGCATCGAGGATGCGGCGAAAGCCGTCGAAAAGATCGCCGATGGTCCCACGCACGCGGTGCACGATCTCGACGAGCAATATCACTTCCTGACGCTGTCGACCTACGAGCACATTCGCGCGCTTGAGCAGCAGGGCAACACGACCGACGCGGCGACTGTTGCGTACAAGGCGTTCGGCGACGCATTCGCGGACCGAAGCAAACAGGTTGAGGAAAACCTCGGAACGCTGCAGCGCGGGTGGATGTCGCTCAAGAAAACGGCCGGCGAAGCATGGGACGCGATGCTCAACGTCGGTCGCAGCGAGTCGGTCGATTCGCTGAAAGCGCAGATGGCGGTGGCCGAACAGGCCCTCACCGTCGCGCAGGCAAACGCATCGACGCCGCGAAAATTCGGTGTCGGTTTCCTCGACAACCTGGCTATCGCGGACAACGATTCGCGCGTGGCATTCGCGGCGAAGCAAGCGGAGGAAATTGGCGCGAAGCTTGAGAGCGCGCTCGCCAAGGGCGCGAAGTCTGCTGGCGATGCCATATCGCAGCAAGGCGCCGCGGAAGCAATCGCGGCCAGTGATCGGATCGATAAATTATCGACGAGTCTCGACAAGGCGAAGCAAAAGCAGCTCGCATTGAATGAGGCCGCGGCCGACCTCTACAAAATTAATTCCAGTGGCGGGAAGCTCCCTGCTGGCGTCAATTTCGACGGGCCGATCGCCGACCAGCCGCAGGGGCCTGGCTGGCAAAAGATTCAAGACGAAATCACCGCGAAGTATGGCGACCACGGTAAAGCCGCGCGCGAGGCCGCGCAGGCGGATCGCGACGCTGCGCGCGATGCACTCGAACTCTCGAATGCATGGAAAACCGGCCAGAACATGCTGGACGGACTCGAAGGATCGTTGAGCGCGACCGCGAAGGCTCAGGCCGACTTTGATATCGGGACGCGCAACATTGCCGCGGCGATGAACGCGATCGCCATCGCGGGCGGAGATGTCGATCAGGTCATCACGTTGTGGCAGCAGCTCGATGCTGCCCTTGGTGCGCAGCTCGCGAAAACCAACGACGAGATTGCCGCCCGCAGCAAACTGCCGATGGGCAACGCCGCTGTCGCGGCGCAGCTGCAGCAGGAGCGCGACAAACTTTCCGGATTGACCGCCGCGACGCTCGCGTATGACCGTGCCGTCGTACAGGCGACGAAAGATGCGCAGGCGGACACCAAAGCTGGCATAGCGCAGGGGACCGTCGCGGCTAACCTTGCGCAGCGCATGAGCGAACTTGCCGACTTGCGAGACGCCTCGAACGCCAACAGCCTGATCGATCAATTCGGCAAACCTTCCGAATGGGATGACCTCGTTAAGCGCATCGGCGATATAGGCGACGCGCTCGCGAAGGCTTGCGATACAAAGACGATCGACGGGCTCAATAGGGCGCTCGGCGAGACTCGGCAAAAGATGCTTTCGGGCATCGTCGACAGCTCGATTCAGGGCTTGCATAGCCTGCAGTCGATGACGACGGATGGATCGAAAGCGTTCAAGGTACTGCAGATCGCTATCGACGCAGCGACGCTGGCGAACGCGGTCGGCATCATCGTCAATCAGGGCTTCGGCGACCCATACACGGCGTTCGCGCGCATGGCTGCAATGGCCGCAGCAGTCGTCGCCCTGGGCGTCGATATAGGCGGCCTAAGCGGTAGCGGACCATCCGCGCAATCGGCCGAAGTGCGGCAGAAAAATCAGGGCGCTGGCTCTGTGCTCGGCGACGCGAGCGCGCAGAGCGAGAGCATTGCCAAGGCGACGGACATCACTGCGAATGCTACGCAGCAGCTCGTCGGATTGAATCGCGGCATGCTGACCGCGCTGCAGGCGCTGCAAAACGCGCTCGGCGCTGCAGGAAATCAGCTTGCGCGAGGCGCTGCAAACGTGCCGTTTGCAGGCCCTCAAGATCACACGATCAATATTGCCGGACCCGGTAGCAGTGATCCTATCGGCGGCATGCTTGGGAGCTTCCTGTTCGGCGGTTCGCAGGAAATCATCGACAAGGGCATCGTCATCGCTGGCGGCTCGTTGAACGATATGCTCAACAAGATCGTCGTCGGCGCCTATCAGACCATCCAGACCGATGGCGGTCTGTTCGGCAGCGACAGCACCAGCGATCAGTTGGTCGATGTTTCGGACCAGTTCTCAAAGCAATTCCAGCTGGTCATTTCGTCGATCGCGGACACCGTGAGACAAGGTGCGCTTGCGCTCGGTCTGCTGCCCGCAGACGTCGATGCGGCAATGGCCGCCTATCACGTCGAGGAACAGCGAATCAGCCTTGAGGGGTTGTCGGCAGACGATCAGCAGAAAGCGCTGGAAGCGGTGTTTAGCAAGTTGTTCGACGGCCTCGCTGGCGCGGTCGTCCCGTTCATCGGCCAATTCCAGAAGGTCGGCGAAGGGCTTGGCGAGACGCTGGTGCGCATCGCGACGGAAGTCCAGGTAGCGCAACAGGCATTCAAGCAACTCGGCCTCTCCGTGAACGAAACCGACCCGGAGAAGTTCGCGCAGATCAGCGACGCGCTCGTAACGGCGGTCGGTGGTCTCGACGCATTTATCACCGGCATGAACTCGTTCACCGCGAACTTTGCGCCGCAATCGCATCAGTTTGAAGTCGCGTCGGACGCGCTCTCCTCGGCGTTCGACCAGGTCGGCCTGACGGTGCCGACGACGCGCGATGAAATGTGGAAACTGATGGCGTCGTTGGACGCGACCACGGCATCCGGCCGCGAGCAAATCGCCACCTTGCTCCGCCTGGCCGACGTGTCTGGCAAGTACTACGACGGCCTCGAAGCGCGCGCGAAGGCAGCGAGCGACTACACGAAGCTCATTTCCGGCCTCGGCAACGAGGGCGCAGGCGCATCGTCGATCAGCGCGTTCCAATCCGGCCGCATCGAAATTGAACAGTGGGCCGAGCAGACCATCGACCAGGCACAAGCACTCGCACGCGCTGCGGGCCTGCAGGGAGCAAGCGAGCATGACCTGTTGCTCGTGCGCCAGATTGCCGCGAGGAAAGTCGCGGAACTCATCATTGCCTTGAGAAAGGAAACGACGAGCCTCGAACAGCAGCTCGGGTACATCTACGGTAAAGACAGCCCGAACTACCAAGCCGCAAACGATGCTGCGGCGAACTTCCAAGACCAAGCGACGTCGGCGATGGAAGCCGTGCGAGAGGCGAACCGGCAGCTGTACGAGGACCAGCTCGCCGGCATCAAGACGATCCAGGACTACCTCAAGTCGATGGAATTCGGCGACCTGTCCGGTCTCACGCCCGAACAGCAGCTTGAGGAAGCGCGGCGGCAGTTGCTCGCGACGCAGCAGTCCGCGCTTGGCGGCAACGCGCAATCGATGCAGCAATTGCCGCAGATGGCGCAGCAATTCCTCGCGCTTTTGCGCGGATCGCAGGCCAGCGGCGCCGACTTCAACGCTGGATACGATTGGGTTCGCCAGCTCCTGCAGTCGGTGGTCGCGCAAGGCCCAACTGCGGACGCGCCCGGTCAGGGAACGCCGATCACGCAGGAGTACATCAACGGTCGGGATTCAACGCTTGCGGCGCAGGATGAGATCAATCGGCAGGCGCTCGCCTCGCAACTGGTGCAGCACCTTCATGATCTCAGCGAGGCGCTGAAGATTCCGGTGCTTGAACTGGCGAACACGATGCACGTGCCGCTGGCTCAGCTGGCGCAGGATCTGGGCATCGATCTCACGCACATTACTGGTGCGAGCGTGACCGCACTCGCGAACATGGCGACACAGCTGGGTGTGCCGCTCGGCCAGTTGGTCGAAGGGTTGGGCTTGCATCTGCCGGAACTCGCGGCTGGGGTGCGCGAGTTGGCGGCCGGCCTCGGTATCGATCTGACGGCGTTGACTGCAAACACCGCCTCTTCTCTAGCCGGTCTGGCCGGCCAGCTCGGCACGAATCTCACCACGTTGACAGCGTCGCTCGGAATCGACCTCGGCAGGCTGACCGATGTGAACTCGCCGATATTCGTGGCGCTAGGCAGCACCATCGACGCGCTGTCACCCGACATCAAGACAGAACTCGAACCGTTGCTGGACGCCGTGCGCGGGGCCAGTGGCGACGAGGCGAAGAACTTGGCCGTGAAGGCGTTGCGCGATCACGTCGATAGCATGGCGCCAGCCATTAAGGAGCAACTCGCGCCGTTCTTCGACGACATCACGGCTCCGGGCAACCTGAGCCAGCTGGACTATCTGCGTGGCGTTTCGGGCGACACAACCAGCATGAGCAATTCGCTCTCTGCCGCGGTTACTCTGTTGGGAGATATCAAGGCGCTTCTCAGCGGCACCGGACACGGCGGCAACGGGAGCAACAGCAACACGCCCTCGTACGCAGTCGGTACGCCTTTTGTTGCCGGCGACCAGTTCGCGAATATCCACAACGGCGAGATGGTCATCGATCGCGGAAGCGCGGACGCCCTGCGTCGCTACGGCATCCGCGTTGCGTCGGCGTCGAACGATGACGACAGCGTGGCGGCCGAGCTTCGTGCACTGCGCGCAGAAGTGGCGAAGTTGCGCATCGAGAACACGGCCGCGGTGAAGGAAAACACCGCAACGATTCGCGCCGAAGGTGACAAGGCCAACAGCAAACGCGACGAGGTCGGTCGCAAGGTGGCTGGTGCGATGGGCGGTAGCCAAAGGTCTAACTATGGCTGAGCGTCGTCGCATTTTGCTGGCGGAGATCACGCCGGAGATCCCGCAGGCGTCAATTTTTTCGACGCTCAACCCGTTGGACAAAGATGCGTCGATCACGCTGTCCCTTGCGAATCTCACCGCGACCGCGTCGGCCGCTGCGTGGCGTTGCGTCCGCAACACAATCCCCATGCTGGCGGGCCAGTGGTATTGGGAATCGGTGCCAACGTTTGCCGGCTCTGGTGATGTCGCATTTGGAATTTCGACTTCCACCGCGTCGCTCGTGTTGCAGCCCGGTGCTACGGGCACTGGAGGCCTATCCCTCGCGATCAGCAAGTCAGGAATCTTCCTGCTCAATGGTGTGAACGTTGGCTCGACAACTGCCTTCGCCACTGGCGCAACACTTCGACACTGGCTCGACCTTGATCGCGGTGTCTACTACGTCCAGACCAACCTCTTCACCGGCTGGTCCGCGCCGATCCCGGTTCCTACTTCGACGCTACCGCTCTATGTGATCGTCGGTTTGAATTTGTCCGGCTCGGCCTGCTCTATGCGTTTCGGGGGCATTGGCCTGGGCTTCACTTTCACGCCGCCAGACGGCGCCAATTTCGGCGTCTACTCAACACCGGCTGGCATCCCGACGACGCTATACGTCGGCTCTGAGGGCTTCAATACACTCAGCAGTGACACGCCTGCATCGACCCACTACACCGGACGCGTCTCTGCCAATCCCGATGTCGAAGTCGAGAGCGAAGGCGGTTCTTGGGTATGGGGCGCTGCGAGCATCAGTCGGCCTGGCCAGTTGGTCATCATCAACAATGATGGCGCACTCGACGGATGGGCCGACTACGAATGGCGCGATGCCCCTGTCACCATTCTTCGGGGCTTTGAGGGCGACGCACGATCCGCGTTTACCACGTGGCGCGTCGGAACCGTCGAGGCCATCGAGTTCACGAACGATCGACGGATTCTCCTCAATCTCGCGGACCCGCTATTGCTCGGCGATCGTCAACTGCAGACGACGACCTATCCCCGCACACAAGCGAACGCGCAAATCGTCGGCAATCCGATTGGCGTCGTAATCGGTCGACCGCTCTATTGCGAAGGCAATTTGTTGGATACCGCGCCGGCAGCTCGCGACATTCAAGTGCATGACGACTTCACGGACGGAACTCATCCTGCCTACCTGACGAGCATTGACCAGGTGTACGACAAGGGCGATCTGTTTTCGGGTCCAAATGATCCCTACGTGGCGACGCACCCGATCACTCTTGCGAATGGCGGTAATTTCACTACGTGGGCCGGAGGTCCGCCGACGCTGCCCACGAATTGGAGCCGGATCACGACGTTCGGCGCCGCGAATGATCGCTTCCTCGATGGTGGCGGTGGGACGCTGCGCTGCCAGTCCTCCGGGCAACAAACGACCGTCATTTTTCACAGTGCATCGACGCTCGCCGCTGGGCAACGCTTCACCATCGCTTTCACCACCACTGCGGTGACCAAAGCCGGGACCCTGATCTTCCGCCTCGATGGCGCGACGACACCGATCGTCGACGTGCCTGTTTCGATCTCGGTGACCGGCGCCGTGTCGGTTGTCATTGACTGCATAGAGATCGCGCAGCTGCAGATCGTTCTGGGGTCGACTGAGCTGGATGTGACGATCGACAACCTGACCGTGGATTCAGTGCAGGTGATCGACTGGACGTACTGGATCGATAACACCCACCGGATGGGATACCACCTCGCGAACACGCCAGCAGGAAAGGTCGTTTGCAATCCCGTTGGCCAGAAGGACTCGGGCGTCGTGATTGAGACGCTCCAACCTTTCGTCAACTACATCTTGGCGCGATCAGCGGGCATACCCGCGGCCAACTATGGGGCTACAACACAGAGTTCGCTCGCGACGCTGATGGCGGCGGCGAACTATCGCGTTGCGACCTATATAAATGGGCCAAAGACGTCGCTCGCGTTGCTTCGGGACCTTCTCGACGGCTGGTGCGGTTGGCTGATTCCGAACCGCTCCGGCAGCTTGGTTGTCGGTCGCGTGGTCGAACCGTCCAGCGCTTCCACGCTGACGCTCGATTCGACGAACATCACTGGCGAGGTCGTCAGGTCGATTGACCTTGCGAAGGGTCTCTCGATTCGCTTGGGCGGCAGGCGCAACCACTCGCCACACGTCGACGCGGATATCGTTTCGAGCGCCACTCCGGCACTCAAAGCCGAGCTGAAAACCGAACTGACATGCGTTCGCGCAGGCGCTCCGCTCGCTATCAGTGGCACGGTGCTGAGCGACGCGTACCTCCATGCAATAGCAGCGCCTGTGAAAGCAACGTTGCTTCAGGACGCAGCGGACATTCAGGCCGAGGCCAGCCGCGTCACAACGCTCTGGCGGAAAACGCGCTGGTTCTATCAAGTGACCGTGATTCTCGACGCTGCGGCTGCCGACCTACTTGAGCCCGGCCAGACCGTTCGTCTGGTGTGGTCTCGCTACGGCCTGAGCGGCGGCAAAAATCTCCTTGTTGTTGGCGTGCGCTCGCGGTTTTTCTCGAAGCGCGTCGACCTGAAGTTGTGGGGCTGAAATGGCATCGCTGATCTCCTATCGAAACCTCGCGGACACCGCCACTGTTACAGCTTCAGTTGCGCCCGATGGCGGGTTTCCGCTGGCGAACATGAAGACGCGACAGCTCTCGCAATGCACGCGATGGACTGCGATCGTTTCATCGGGCGTTGCGACGGTTGATCTCTTCGCCGATTTGGGCGCAACGCTGGGCCTCCAGAAGCGTTTCCTGTTCGGCGTGCACGGCGTCAACGTACAGAGAGCCTTCGGCAGTCTGATCCTGTCCCTCGGCGCCTACAGCGGCACCAGTCTGGCGGGGCCGTGGACGTTGGAGTGCTCGTCGAACGTCAACGACGGATTCACCGGCATTCCTTCGCAGGTCATCGCGGCTTTCGGCGCAGCAATGGTTTCCGCGAAGCGGTACTGGAAGATGACCGTCACGTGGACGACGACCGATACGTTCGGGCAGATCGGCCGTATGTGGCTTGGTGATTCCATCGCGATCGACAAAGGCATCACGACGAACTGGTCAATGTCGGTCGTCGATCCGGGGACGCTCGACCTCAGCGCTGGCCAGCAGGCCTACGAGAACAAGAAAACCCGCGTGCGAGTACTTCGATGCGGATACACGGGAATGCCGGCGTTACAGGCCTACGGCTTTGCCGAAGGTTCGACCAGCGCGCAGGACATACCCAGCATCCAAGACTTGCAGATGACGGCGGGCACCACAGGCGAGGTGATCGTGCTGCCCCGCTCAACGCCATCGCTGTGGGTGCGCCGTGCGGGTGTCTATGGCCATCTGGACGCGGGCACGCCCCCGACCATCACGCACATTGCCGGAGACAACTATTCAGTCGATTTGACGGTGGTCGAGGAACGCTGACCGCCCAAAAGAGGAGCGACCGAGCCGGCGCGTCAACGCCGACCCGGTCCTCAACCCACGGGATAGACCCCGTGAGCCAAGCAAGGCTCCCCGCCGCGTCGACGCAGCACCGGGAGCCTACCAAGGACCAGACCCACTGAGGAGGCCCAATGGCTCACCCGATCATCCCCTGGCCAGGCGGAAAGCGCCGGCTGCTGAAATACCTGCTCTCTGACATCCCGGATCACAAGGCGTACGTCGAGGTCTTTGCTGGTGGCGCCGCACTACTGCTAGCCAAGGAGCCCGCGCCGGCCGAGGTGGTCAACGACAACGACGGCGAGCTGATTCGGCTCTATAGATGCGTGCAGCACCACCTCGACGAGCTGGTCCGGCAGTTCCGCTGGGCGCTTGTTTCTCGCGAGATGTTCCGATGGACACAGCTGCAACACCCGGACACCTTGACTGATATCCAGCGAGCTGCGCGCTTCTACTATATGCAGAAGCTCTGTTTCGGCGGCAAGGCCAAAGGCCGCACGTTCGGGGTAGCCGCAGCCGCTCCTCCAAGGCTCAACCTGCTCCGCATGGAGGAAGACCTCAGTCAGGCCCACATGCGGCTGGCGCGGGTCACCATCGAGCACCTGGAGTGGCGGGCGTGTGTGGATCGGTACGATCGCGCGGGCTCACTCTTCTTCTTTGACCCGCCGTACTGGGAGACTTTGGGGTACAGCCGTGACTTCGGGCCCGAGCAGTACGCCCTGCTCGCGGATACCTTGGCCACCATGAAAGGCAAGGCGATCCTGACGATCAACGACCACCCCGAGATGGCCAGAACGTTCCGGCAGTTCCGCACCCAGAAGGTGCGGATCAAGTACACGGTCGGCGGGAACGGCAGGGGCGGAGAGACGGGCGAGCTGATCGTGCGCAACTGGTAGGATGTTGCGCCACACGGCATTTTGTTGCGTGTGGCGCAAATTTTCTACGACTGAGTTATCAACCCGCAGGGCGCGCATTTATCGCGGCGCGCATCACGATCGCATCGGTCTTCATTCCGGCAATGACACGGATGGGGAATACGGCCAGGTCCATTTGTTTGTCGCCAGAATTGAACCGGCCCCATTTCCGCACGCTGATCCCCGAGGTGCCGAACAGTCCGATGAACGAAAGAGGTCTTCGGGTGCGATATGTACACAGGTCAGAGTTGGCACATCGGCTCAACAAGATCGGTTACGGAAAAGCAGTCTGACAATCGTTGAACCTGCACAACACCGGCGAGCAGCACGCAGTATCAGGACATCACGAAGATCGGCAGTCGCTCGGAAGCTCAGAGCAAAAGCATCATGCGGCCGGAGTTGACGGGAAGTCTCTTACGGAGTGGTTAGGGGGCATGACGCTCCAAAAGAACGAGCTCATCTGTTGCCTCCGTTGTGTAGTGCACGAGACCACCAAAGTCTGTGTCGACCATGATGCCTCGATCAAGATATGCCCAATTTTCCTGGCCGACTAGATATTTTCAAGTGTCCATTGAGGCAACTACCCGGCCACAATAGATCGCGTCGATTTGCACAATGTCGCCCGGCTCGATGTTTTGACCATTGGCGTACTCCACATTACCCCCTTAGCGCCCGAATTGAGCCACGCCGCGAAGCGGTGTCGGCTCGAATGAATTTAGGTGGCCAGCCGGAACAGTGATTCGTCCTTTGGCCAGCTACCCCCGTATGTGTACGACTCAAGGCAGCAAATGTAACCATCCTTGACCCACAAGATAAGGCCGGCGCCTGCCGGAAGCTCAGGGTGCTCAGCATGCCCTTTTGGCATGTCTTCAATTCTCCACCTCGCTTTGTCTAACTTGGGCGCCGCGGCATCTACCTGGAGTTCTGAGTAGAGGCCAACACCAGTGTGGTCGCGAGACACACACATGGCTAAAGCGAGCTGAGCGAGCACGATCTCTCGCTGCGAATCGGACAGCGCGATTGTTGCGATTGCCTCATGCTCAAATTTGCTGAGCTGCTCCATGGCCACCTAACGAGGCTGTAGAAAACTGGCCCTGATCTTGCTCGAATGGAGCGAGACGATCAAGGAATCGGCGATGGGCGATCCAAGATGGTCGACATGAGGCCGCGATTGCTGCCGGTGTACCTGGAGGCGCAGTTGGTGCCAGGCTCATTCGCGCATGCGGTGAATTACGGGGACGCCTGCCGTTCGGCAAGGTGATCGTGGCCATCGCCAACAAACATGCGCGGCAGATCTGGGCGATGCTGGTGCACGGGGTCGAGTACGATCCCTGTGCCTGCCTGCAGCATCCGATGCATCGACAGACCTGCGTCAACCACGCAGCCTGGAAGCAAGGGCTTCATTTCATCTTCAGCGCGAAGCGGTAGACAATGGGTCAGACCACCCCGGAGAGAACTTGACTAACTAGATGGACGTCCAAACGGTGTGCCGGCTGATCCCCGGACGCCCAACAGTCCGATGAACGAACGAGGTCTTCGGACGCGGTTTGTGCAAGGATTCCAGTCAGCAACATCGACTCAACGAGACCGATTGCGAATTGCAGTCTGACATTCGTTGTGCCCGCGCAGCACTGACACTCAGAACGCAATACGCACTATCAAGACAGCGTCTCGACCGGCAGTGGCCTGGAAGTTGAGGGCACAAGCTTTATGTGACGGAATAGCGGGGCATACCTTCTGCCAAGTCAAATGCCAACCATCGGTTTAATTGAGTTCAATGAGGTCTTTGACTTTCATCTAGTCAGGATTGCACATCGACCCCACATCCGGGGGGTTGCACACGATCGTTCAGCAAGATGCTCGCGAGGTCAAGAAAAATTCCCGCGATCGATCGAGTACTTCGCCCAAGGCGCCGGCACTAGGATGCGCGTGGGGTCCCGCGCAACACGACGGAGTCGCGGGTGTATGAGTTACGAGCGCGAAAAAGTGCGGGTGCAACAGGCGCTGTGGCAGCGACGTTCGCGCCGCATCTCTTCGACGTAGTTCAGCATCATCTGTGACTCATTGCGTATCGCGCGCAGGTTCGACGCATGGCTGTCGTCACTGGCAACGCGCGCGAAATCCTTTGAATCGTTCAGGACGCCGGTCGATCCACGTTCGCGCGATATCGCCCCCTCGATACCTGAGATGCATCCTTACATGCTGAAGGCGGACCCTTCCACGAAATACCTCGACGTCTCAAGGGAATACTTGCGACGCTGCACCAGAAAGATGCATGCATGGACGGCGAACGTGGACGGTTCGAGGAAAACCTTGGATGCGTGCAAGGTTTTCGTTCGACAGATTCAAGTCTGGAGATGCGACGCTGCATCTCGTCGGTTCACCACATCAACTCGAACTTGCGAGCGTGCAACTCTATGATTGACGCATGCAAGTTTGCGATGCGCCGTACCGCTGCCGGCGGTTCGACAGTCCATCCCGAAGTTGGACGCGCGCAACCCATTCTTGGAAGGGTCAACGTTCGGCGTGCATCGCTGCATCTTTATGGTGCAGCGATGAAGCGGCGTCACACGCGTGTCGACCGATGTCGTGCGTAGTTGCAAATGGCTGATTCGAGGCTGGAGGTGCAGCGGCGTCCCGTTCAGCGCGAATGCTCAACCGCAGGGGCGGAAAGTCGTTCGAAGCCAGTTCCTTCCAAAACCTCGGCCCAGGGAAACAACGGTCCCGGGTCCTGACGCCGCGGCAGCATCGTCGAGGGATCGTCGCTGGCAGGTTCCAGGCGGCGGTCAAGGTCTTCGTGACCGCCAATCCAGCGCAGGTTGACGTGATCGTTGCGCAGTTGACCGAGCAATGCGCGCAGGGATTCGATCTGCTGCGCCGTGTACGGCACAGTGAAAGCCTGGAAACGGCTGTCGCCCCAGTGTGGATAGCGGCCGATGTTGACCAGCTCGATGCCGATCGAGCGCGGGTTGTAGCTGAATGTGTGGTTGGCAATGCGCGTGTCGGCGACGAAGCGGAACACCT
>JBDSNK010000276.1:0-11745 GCA_039915385.1 Dokdonella sp. | reverse complement strand
TAAATACGACCGGTGCCGGGAAGCGGCTGCCGACGATCGCCTGCGGGGAAAACAAGTTGAGACCGTTCACTCCGCCGAATACGAGGTCGCCGCTTTCGAGCAGCGCGCTGGCGCCGCTGTTGTACTCCATGCCCTGCAGGCCGTCGGCAAGCGTGAACGGATGGAAGGTTCCGGTCGCGCGATCGAAGGTGGCAATGCCGCGGTTCGTGCTCAACCACAGGCGGCCCATGCGGTCGTCGGCGATCGCATACACTGTTCCGCTTGGCAAACCATCGGGTGTCAACCAGCGTGTGAAACGCGCGTGCTCTGCATCGAGCGAATCGAGGCGATTGAGCCCGCCTTGCGTGCCGATCCACAACGTGCCGTCCGCCGATGCATGCAGCGAACGCACCACGTTCTCACTGAGTGAATGCACGTCGTCCGGATCATTGCGGAACACTCGCACGCTGCGTTGCACGGGGTCGACCAGATTGAGGCCGGTACGGTTGCCGGCCCAGATGCGGCCTTCCTGGTCCTCATGCAGAGCCAGCACGCGATCATCGCTGAGACCACCGCTGGCGCCGGGTGCCGCGTCATGGCGATAGGTATGCCAGGTGTTGACGGCCGGATCGTGCTGGATGAGCCCTTCGTGTGCGGTGCCAAGCCAGAGGGTTCCGTTGCTGGCACGCAGCAGGCTGCGGATATCAGTGTCGGCCAGGCCGTGTGCGGCTGATGGGTCCTGCGGCAGGAACGTCGCGCTGCGTCGCGCAGGATCGAACAGCGCGACGCCATGATTGGTCGCGAGCCAGAGTTTGTCATCGCCGGCGTTGGCGAGGGCCGACACGACGACGACTTGATCGCCGATTTGCGCGGCTTTCGAAAGTATTGCGCCGTAGTACTCGAATTGATTGCGCTGTGTGTCGTAGCGCTTCAAGCCATCGCCGCGGGTGCCGATCCAGAGTCGTCCGACACGATCCTCGAAGGTCGAGCGAATATAATTCGAAGCCGTCTGTTCGCGCTGCGGATCGTGGTCGGTCACGTAGCGAAACGGCGTGCCATCCGGATCCACCTTGATCACGCCGCGCTCGAGCGTGCCGATCCAGAGCAGCCCGGAGCGATCAACTTGCAGGTTGAGAACCACCGCATCCGGAAGACCGCCGGGGACGCGGTTGTCGGGTTCGAGCGCCGTTGCCTCGCCGCTGGCAACGTCGAGGATTATCAGGCCTTGCAGCGGAAGCGCCAGCCATAGGCGGCCGCGCGCATCCTCGGTCAAGGCACTGATTGCGCGTATCGAATTGAGAGGCCAGGTGCGCGTTGCAACGCCGTCGGACTCGATCTGGTAAAGCCCGGATGCGGTTGCCACCTGCAGGTGGTGGTCGTGTGTCAGCAGCAGGTCGCGTGCATCGTCAATGCGATCCGCAGCGACGCGCTCCAGCGCGTTCGCGTCGGGCGCCAAGCGGAACAGCCCGGCCGACGTTGCCAGCCACAGACTGCCATCGTCGCCGCTACAGAGTCGACGGATTTGCAAGGCGCGATGATCGCCTGGCGCAATCGTCAGCGTCCGCAGCACATGACCATCCGTCGTATCGACCAGGCTGATACCCGCCTCGCTGCCGACCCACAGTCCGCGCCGCGCGACGTACAACAGCGTTTGCACGTTCAGCGTACCTGGCGCGGTGCCCGCAGCGGTCATGTGCTGAAACACACCGCTGGCCCGGCTGCGTCGGACCAGGCCGAACGCGGTGGTGCCGATCCATAGATTGCCGTCGGCGTCTTCGGCCAGCGCCGAGGCCGGGCCTTCAGGCGGACGATCGGGTCGGTCGCCCGAATATTCGTAGGTGGTGAAGTCGTAACCGTTGAACTGTTGCAAGCCGTTGCCGGTGGCCAGCCAGATAAAGCCGGCTCGATCTTGCATAAAGGCATACACGGTGTTCTGCGCCAAGCCTTGTTCGGCGCCGATCGCGCGAAAATAGAAATCGCGCCGGACCGCTGCGCCGTGGACCAGCAGGGGCAGGAGAAGGGCAGCCAGCAGAACGAAAAGGCGCCGACACAAACGCCGGCGCAATCGAGCCGAGGGCGACGCGGGTCCCTTCATAAGCGCGGGCTTCCGGGATTTCGAGAATGCGGCGAGTGTAGGCAAACGCTGGCGGCGACGCCACGCACGGCGGAGCTGCGATGTAAACTTGCGGGAGCCCCGCCTCCTGAACGCAATGCACGCCCGTCTCGACTACTCCGAACTCTCCAAGGCATTGGCGACACTGCGCCTCGGCGTGGAAGCCAGCGATCTGCACGGCTCCCTGACCGGTTTTCTCTGTGCCGGCGGTCGTGCTTCGGTCGACAACTGGCTCGACTTGCTCGCGCTGGAGCCCGATGGCAGCAACCTTGCGCGCAACCCGTGCTTGCAGCAGATGTTTCGCGACTGCAGCGCGCAATTGGAGGGTCCACGTGCGCAGATAGATCCCTTGTTGCCGCCCTTCGGTACGCGCCTGGCCTTGCGCGCCGATGCGCTGGTCGACTGGTGCCGTGGGTTTCTTGGCGGATTCGGCCTGGCGGGCGCCACTCAGCGGCTGGCGCTGTCGCCCGATGCGAATGAAGTCCTCGCCGATTTCAGCAGAATTGCCGCGTCGCGTCTGGAGTATTCGGAGAGTGCCGAAGACGAGCAGGCGCTCACCGACGTGCTCGACTTCACACGCATGGGTGCGACGATGCTGCATCGTGAAATTGCCGCGGGCGCGCGCGTGGCCGCGCGGTCTCTGCATTGATGAGTGTTCTCGCACGCCACGCAGGACGGCGGAGCCCGCTGCCCGTCCCGCCCCGTTCAAGGGCTCAATACCCGTTCTCCGACCCGAGTTCATTCCGTTGCCAGCCATGATTGAAGCCAAGGAATTCGCGCGCAGGCGCAAACAATTGATGCGCATGGCCGGCAACGAGGCCATCGTGATCGTCGCCGCCGCGCCCGAGCGCGTGCGCAACAACGACGCACACTATCCGTATCGTCAGGACAGCGATTTCCACTACCTGACCGGCTTTGCCGAGCCGGATGCCGTGCTTGCGCTCGTACCCGGTCGGGCAGCCAGCGAAACCATCCTGTTCTGCCGCGAGCGCGACGCAGAACGCGAGCGCTGGGACGGCACGCGCGTCGGCACGGAAGGGGCCGTTGCCGGACTCGGCATGGACGACGCGTTCCCGATCGAGGACATCGACGACATTTTGCCGGGTCTTATCGAGGGCCGTACGCGCGTCTACTACCATTTCGGCCGCGACACCGAATTCGATCTGAAGCTGATCGGCTGGGTCAATCGCGTGCGCGCGCAAGTTCGCCAGGGTGCAAAACCACCGCACGAGTTCGTCGCGTTGTCGCATCTGCTGCACGATCTGCGCCTGTACAAATCTCGCGGTGAGCTGCGCGTGATGCGCAAAGCCGCAAAGATTGCCGCCGACGCGCACGTGCGCGCGATGCGCGCGACGCGGCCGGGCATGAACGAGCACGAAATCGAAGCCGAGCTGCTGCATGCGTTTCGCCGAGAAGGCGCGGTGCCGAGCTATGAGCCGATTGTCGGCGGCGGTGCCAACGGCTGCGTGCTGCATTACCGCGCGAACAACGCGATCCTGCGCGATGGCGACCTGCTGCTGATCGACGCCGGCGCCGAATACCAGTGCTATGCCTCCGACATCACGCGCACCTTCCCGGTCAATGGCCGCTACTCGCTGGAGCAGCGCGCGCTGTACGACATCGTGCTCGCTGCGCAACTCGCTGGCATCGAGGAAGTGCGTTCGGGTCGGCCGTTCGACGCATATCACGATGCCGCGGTGCGCACGATAACCAAGGGCTTGTGCAAGATCGGCCTGCTTGGCGGCAGCGTGGAAAAGAACCTGCGTGAGCACACGTACCGCAAGTTCTACATGCACAAGACCGGGCACTGGCTCGGCCTCGATGTGCACGATGCCGGCGACTACCGCATTGATGGCGAATTCCGCGTGCTCGAACCCGGCATGGTCGTGACGGTGGAGCCAGGTATCTACATCGCGCCGGACCTGAAATCGGTGCCGGCGAAATTCCGCGGTATCGGCATTCGCATCGAAGACGATGTCGTGGTGACCGACGGCGATCCCGAAGTCATCTCGGCCGGCGTGCCGAAGGATGCGGATGAAATCGAATCCCTGATGGCGGCTGGCCGATGAACGTGCTGACGCTTCTCTTCGCGGGCCTTTCCGCTCTCGCAGCGCAGCCCTCGACACCTGCAGGCATACCGGCGTCCACGCTCGATTACGGCCTGTTCGGCACCCTGCACCTGAGTCGTCCGCACGGCGACATCGAGCATACCGTGCTGCTGTTTTCCGACCGCGATGGCTGGAACTCGCGCCAGGACGGTATTGGCGATGCGCTCGCGCAGCAGGGCGCGTTCGTGGTCGGCATCGACTTGCCGGCCTACGTGAAGCGCCTGGCCGGCATCAAGGACAAATGCTCCTATCCGGCCGGCCATGTCGAAGAAGTCGCGCACTGGATCGAACGCCACGAAGGCCTCGCCAACTACACGGTTCCGCTCGTCGTCGGCGACGGCGCCGGTGCGACCTTCAGTTACGCACTCACCGCGCAGGCACCAGCCGGCACCTTCGAAGGCCTGCTCACGTTCGGCTGGGACGCAGCGTTTCGCCTGCCGAAACCTTTTTGCGTGGGCGACGCCGGCGCGATGACCGCCGCCGGCGCAGTTGGCGATATCCGCGTGACGCCGGTACAGAAAATGCCGTTGACCTGGTGGCCGCAACCGTTCGCTGCGGGCGCGCGAATAGATGGGCTGGGCACGCCGCTTGCGAGTGTATGGCGAGCGCTCCGCGCGCTGCTGTCGCCGCTGACTGCGCGCGCAGCGGACGCGAATCCGGGCCTTGGCTATGCGCGCTGGCGTCAGCGCGAGGATGCGGCGACAAGCGCACTGCCCGATGACGTCGCCGATCTGCCGCTGACCGATATCCCGGCAACGGCGGGAGACGCGCACCGCATCGCGATCATCATCACAGGTGACGGCGGCTGGGCCGGTCTGGATCGCGGCGTTGCCGACGCACTGACCGCGCACGGGGTGCGCGTGATCGGATTCTCGACGCTCAAGTTTTTCTGGCACAAGCAGACGCCGGAGGCCGCCGCCGCCGCGATCGCCCGGGTGATCGCGCACTACGGCAAATCCGATCCCTCCGCTGGTTTCGTATTGATCGGCTATTCGTTTGGAGCAAGCATGGTGCCGGTTGTGATCAATCGCTTGCCGCAAACACTGCGTCAGCGCGTCGAAGGTGGCGTGATGATTTCGCCGGACGATGCAGCGGTGTTCGAGATCCACGTTGGCGACTGGTTTGGCGCGACTCATCACGACGACACCCTGCCGATCGGTGCTGAGATAAATACTTCGAAAGTGCCCTTGGTCTGCGTGCACGGTGCCGATGAGGACGACAGCTTCTGCCGCAAACCGCAGCCGGCACTGGTGCACGTGGTTGGTCTGCCTGGCGGCCATCACTATGACGGCGACTATTCCGCGCTCGGCGCGTTGATTGTCCGCAGCCTGCCTGACGCCCCTGCTGCGCATTCACTACCGAAGTAGCTGCCTCGGGGACGGGAGCTGAAAAGCGCGATTCTGTGGAACAAGTCGCGCAAGTCATGCACCGATTCACCTTGACGGCCGTATACTTGTGTTGCAATGAATCGATACGAAGGCCAGCGGTTTGTCCGGAGCGCTTTCGCGGCGGCCGCGTCCGTCGTGATCATCTGCGCGGCTGTATTGGCGCTGAGCCCGGGTCGTGCGCATGCCGACCAGACCGATCCAGCCATGAGTGCTGCGGTGTTTGAGGATGTTCCGGCGCCGTCTTCGGCACCGGTCGGACCTTCGACCACGATCGCCACCGTTACCTTGCAGCCGCCCCCAACGCCGCCGACGGAAGCCGAGATCGATGCGGCCAACGGCGTCGCCCGCGATCCAGCCAAGGGCATTGACGGCAGCATTCGCTTCGACGATCTGCCGCACCAGATTGGTGCGCATGTACGCGTGGTAACGATAGGCCAGCGCACGCACCGCGGCGTGGTGCGTTCGGCCGATGCGAAGCAGATAACGATCTCGGTGAGCCAGCGCGGCGGCAGCGCGACCTATGTGCTGCCACGCGAGCAGATTCAGAGCATCGATCCGCATTGACTTCGGGCTGCGTGCGCAACCGTTGCCGCGGAATCTCGCGCAAGCCACCACGCTATCGAACCGCGAGTGCGACCTGTGGTTTCTCACGCGCATGGGACAGCAGATCCGACGACCAGTTACATTTCTCGATTGCGCTGGCGAAATCGCTGGTCCGCAACGATCGTATCGAGGTCGCGCCCGCGCATACCGCGATCGACTTGCCGGCGTATTTCCATTTTTTCGACCGCTACACACTCAACACCTCGCATGTCGACGCCGACAACAGTCGCGGCGACGACTTTAGCGGTTGGCCCGTAGGGTGACGGGCGCTTTTGCGTCGAAGCGTTGACCTCGTTGATGCGTCAGCGGCCGCCGATGAGGAAGCGGCGATAGCCGCCCGCGACCAACGCCGCGATATCGATCAACAACCCCGGAACCCACGAGCCGCGGGGATAGGCGAGGTAGGAGCCGACCCACTCAGGCGCAAATTTTTCCTTGTAGCGGCGCAGGCCTTGGTAGTTGTAGAAGCGGCTGCCGTACTGGAAAGCGAGTGCCGCTAGACGTTCGTTGACGCGTGCGTACGGATTGTCGCCGACGGCGGAAAGTGGCGCCATGCCGAGGCTGAAGGACTGATGGCCGAGGTCCTTGGCCCACTGCATCACGCGTGCGAAGAGGAAGTCCATTGTGCCGCGCGGTGCGCCATCGACGTGGCGCATCAGGTCGACGCTGGCGGTGCCGTTGGGGCCGTATGGTGGCAGCACGTTGGCGAACGCGATCAGCTCGCCCGAGCGGCGCACCAGTGCGAGCGGGCTCCAGGCGAAATAGTCCGCGTCAAAACGACCGAGCGAGAAACTTTTCTCACGCGCGCCCTTGTCGGCGAGCCATGCGTCCGAGACGCGTTCGAGTTCGCTCATGAGGACGGTATCGAAGGGTGGCTCGACCAGTTCGAAAGTGAGTTGTTCCTTGACCGAGCGGTTGACCGCCTGGCGCAGATCCTCCCAGCGCTTGCCTGCCAAGGTGAATTCGTCGAGGCGTATCGTCGCGAGCTCGCCGAGTTTGAACAGGTCAAAGCCGAGGTCGTGGTACAGCGACAGATCCGGCTCCAGCACTTCGTAGAACAGTGGCAGGCGATCCTGCGCATCGGCGAACTGGCGGAAATCGAGGATCGCGCGCTTGATCGCGCTTTCTGGCCCACACGGCGAGCCGAGTGCCACCAGGCGATCGCGCACCGCGCCGTAGGCGACCACCGCATGGCTGTCGGCGGACCAGAACAGGTGCTTGTCGCGCATGAAGGACAGATGTGCGAATTCACCGCCGCCATGTTCGAGGTAGATCGCGCGTGCGCGCTCGAGTTCGGTGCGATCGGGTAGTTTCAGCGGCGGCCGGCGCACCGCGAACGATTGCCAGATGAGATACGCAAACACGCCGAGCACGGCGGCAAACAACCCGCGCCCGATGCGCGAAGAATGCTCACCGAAGCCGAAATACCAGAGGTCAAAACTGTCGTCGCCGAGTACGGACCAGACGCCGATTGCGAAAAACGCGAGCACCACGACGATCAAGCCGGCGAGCCAGGTGAAGGTTGTCAGCGAGGTCAGACTCATTGCACGCTGCGTGAATTCACGCTTGCGCGTACGCAGCAATGCCGCGATCGCGAGCAAGAACAGCGCTTCACCGTAGTGCAGGCCTTTGGTCACGGCCAACGCGGCGCTGATGACGAGCAGCGGCTGGGCGAGTCGATAGGCAAGACGCAGACGGCCATCGATGCCGCGACCAAGACCGAGCAACAGCACGCCCGTCAAGATCGACAGCCAATACGAGCTTTCGACGGCCGCGAGCGGGAGGCTCGCACGCACCACGACAGTATGTTCGTGGACCGCCGGGATTGCGGCCGAGCCGAGCAGCACGAGACCCGCGCCGAACGTCAGCACAGCCAGCACGCGAATGCCCAGTCCCGCGAGCAGGCTGGCTGGCAGACCGAGTACGCCGAATAGCGGATGCCCCTGCAAACGCTGGGTGGCGCGCGCGACCCCGGGCAGGCGCTCGGCGAGCATGCCCGAACCCGCATAGAGACCCGCAAGCAGGGGCAGCAGGTAGTACGCGATGCGAAACAGGAACAAGCCCGACAGGATCGCGGCACTGTCGTAACCGCCGCTGGTCAGCGCAAGCAGCATCAGGCCGTCGAACACGCCGAAGCCACCCGGGATCAGGCTGAGCAGACCGAGTGTCTGTGCCGCGGCGAAGCTGCCGAGCAGGGGGCCCACTTTTACATGCGCGCCGGAGATGTACAGGCAGCCATACAACACGGCTGCACTCAGCACCCAGTCGAGCGAAGACAGCGCCGCGAGTGCGAGCTTCAGGCGCATCGGCGGCAGTTCGCTGCCGCGCGGCAACCAGCGCATCAGCCGGCGCCGCGTGGTCAGCACGAAGAAAGCGGGCAGGTAGAACGCGGCCGCGATCAGTACACCAACGGCCAACCAGCGCGTGGCATCGCTCGGCGTGATTGGCAGCGAGCCGCCGGCCAGCGTTGCGATGATCATCACCGACAGCCCCAGCGGCAGCGACAGCACCTGCAGGCCGATCAGTGCGGCGCCGACCGGCAGCTCGATACGACGCGCGGAAAAACCGAGCAGGCGAACGCCCGAACCAATCGCGCCGGAAAGATTGAGTACGTTGGCGAGCGCGTTGGCGACGAAGGCGAGGCCCAGCACCTCACGCGCCGACATCGGCAGCTTCAGCCAGCGTGCGACGACGACATCGATGAGCCCGGTGA
This sequence comes from Dokdonella sp., assembly GCA_039915385.1. Lineage (GTDB taxonomy): Bacteria > Pseudomonadota > Gammaproteobacteria > Xanthomonadales > Rhodanobacteraceae > Dokdonella_A. The sequence goes on along the minus strand of JBDSNK010000276.1, from coordinate 2,841 downwards.
ACGCGACCGCGAACAGGGCGAGCAACGCGACGCCGACGGCGGGCAGCGTCGGCACCTCGAGCAGGGTGCGCTGCATTTCCGGAAGGTCGAACTCGTCGATGCCGCGCACGACCAACCAGCCAACCAGCAGCAGGAATGCAATCGGCACCAGCCAGCGGAGACGCGCGGCCCACCCGTGCGGGGCGGGAGCGACGGTGCTGGCGGATTCGGTCGTCATGCGCGGGCTGTCATCCTTGAGTATCCACGCATTTTAGTCCTGCGCAACGGAGTGCGCCGAAGAGCGGAGGTTCGGCTCAGTGGCGCTTGGTGGTTTCGAGCAAATCCTTGACGCTCTGTACGTACTGCGGCATCCAGTTCTTCGGCACGCCGAAACCGTGCCCGACCTTCGGCAGCATCACCGCCGTGGAGGCTTTCTGCCCGGCAGCGAATTCGCCCGCGAATTTGGGATCGCAGACCTGATCCGACTCACCCTGCAGGATGCGCCATGGCACTTCGACGGTCTGGCGCTTGTCGAACACCCAGGTCGGGGGCTTCTGCTGCCAGTGCTGCGTGAGACCGCCGCGGCTGGGGCAGAACGCGCGGTGGATCAACAGGTCGGGACAGAAGCCGAGGCTGATGCCGCCGCCGAAATACTTGCCCTTGTCGGCAGCGAGCGCCGTGTAGGCGACGGTCGCGCCAGACGAGTAGCCGATGATGACCGGGCGCGTGTCGAGTGGCAGCTTCAGCTCCCGCACGAGACTGTCGCCGAGCTTTGCCAGCACACCGTCGGCATCGCTGCACTCGCCGGCGCCCGCGTCGAGTCCCTTGATGTACTGCGGCGTGCTGAACCCGGCGACCCAATACCCGAGTGCGGCGGCTTGGTGCGCCATGTCGGTCACGCCGAGGTTCCAGCCGCCGTCACCCGAGGCAAACAGAGCCAGGCCGCGGCTGGCGACCTTCGGTTTGTACAACGCGATTTCGCCGAAACCGGCGACATTGATCCAGCGTTCGACCTCGGGGTCGCGCACGGCTGCCGCCTTGTGAGGCTTCGACTTCGCGGCCGTTGTCGGCGGGGCGGGACTCGCCTTCGTTGCGGCGTGGCCCGTCGGTTTGGCTGCATGGCTGGTCTGGATGGCGCAAAACGCGAACGCAAGTGCAATCGCGGTGCAGCGGGCAAAACGGATCACAAGCGATTCCTGGAACGGCGAAGGCGCGGCACGCTAACGGATGCGAGGCACGCTGTCACGCGATGCCGCGCACCCGCGACAGCCTCGATTCATCCACAGTGTTCAATGCGGCGGCGTTTCGTCATCGGCTTTGCGTTTTGCGGCCTCGTCCGCATGCAATTCGAACCACATCGCATTGAGGATCGCGAACGCGAGTGCGAGGCCGAGGCCGAGGATCCAGCTGAAGTACCACATGGGGGCAAGCCTTTGGTTTGTGGGATTCGGTATTCGGTATTCGGATTGAAGGAGATCTTTCGAAACAGGCTTTTTTTTGACTTACCGAATCTCGAATCTCGAATCCCAGCCCTCAATACATGCCATGGGTCTGTTTGACATGCTCGAGGCTGACGCGCCCGCGCAGCACGCGGTAGACCCAGCTCGTATAGGCGATGACGATCGGCAACAGCACCGCGGTGACGAACAGCATCACGCCGAGCGTCGCCTTGCTGCTGGATGCGTCCCAGACCGTGAGGCTGCTGCGCGGGTCGAGGCTTGAGGGAAGCAGGAACGGAAACAGCGCGAAGCCGGCCGAGGTGATGGTGCCCGCAATCGCGCACCCACTCGCAACGAACGCACTTGCGTGGTGGCGACCGCGGCCGAGCAGTGGAGCGGCCAGCGCTGCGATGATCGCGAGTCCTGCGGCCGCGCAGGCCCAGTGTGCCAACGCGCCGTCGCCGAGCCAGTTGCCGCCATGCATCACGTTCTTCAACAAGGGATTCGACGGTGCATTCACGACGACCGCCGCATCGCTCATCGCGTAGCCGCTTACGCCATACACAAGCCAGATACCGGCAATGATGTACACCGAAATGAACGTGAACGAGGCGTAGTGCACAACGCGCTCGGCACGCTTCGCGATCACGGCATCGGCCTTGACTGCGGCCCACGCGGCACCGTGCATGAGGATCATTGCGATCGATACGAGGCCGGCGAGCAGCGGGAACGGTCGGAGCAGGTCGAAGAAGCCACCTTCGTAGGTCAGGCGCAAGGTCTCGTCGAAGCGGAACGGCGCGCCGAGGAATAGGTTGCCGAACGCCACGCCGCAAATCAGCGCAGGGATCAATCCGGACGCGCAGAGGATCCAATCCCAAGTCGCGCGCCAGCGCGGATCGGCGACCTTGTTGCGGAAACCGAGGCCGACCGGGCGCGCGATCAGAGCGAGCAGGAACAGGAACATCGCGAAGTAGAAACCCGAGAATGCGGCCGCATACAGCAGCGGCCATGCCGCGAAGATCGCACCGGCACCGAGGATCAGCCACACCTGGTTGCCTTCCCACACGGGTTCGATTGTTTCGAGCAGGGCGCGCCGTTCGTCGTCGTCGTGCGCCAGGACAGGCAGCAGCGCGGCGACGCCGAGGTCGAAGCCGTCCATGACCGCGAATCCAATGAGCAGGATGCCAAGCAGCAGCCACCAGATGACGCGCAGGGTTTCGTAGTCAAACATGATCGCGATCTCCCGTCGAACCATCGAGCGAGGCCGCCGGCCACATGCCGAGCCCGTCCGGTCCCTTGCGCGCGTACTTCAGCATCAGGATCACATCGACGACTGCGAGCGCGGTATAGAACACGACGAAGCCGATCAGACTGGTCAACACCTGCGCGGCAGTCACTGACGAGACGCCGAGCGCGGTTGGCA
>JBDSNK010000259.1:0-6855 GCA_039915385.1 Dokdonella sp. | reverse complement strand
GCTGGCCGAGCGAACCGGAGTGCCGGCGGTCATCCTGCCATTCACGGTGGGAGGAGATGACAAGGCCAAGGATCTTTTCAGCCTGTACGACGACACCATCGAGCGCCTGCTTGGCGCGCAGAAACCGGTCGCAAAATGAACCTCACCGGTCTTGATATCAGCATCCTGGGACCGGCGTGTCTCGCGGGGCTGATCGTGCTCGCCACGCATGTGCCACTCGGCCAGCAGGTGCTCAAACGCGGCATCATCTTCATCGATTTGGCCATCGCGCAAGTCGCCGCGCTGGGCGTGATTGGCGCGCAGTTTTTCGAAGTCGACCAGAACGGGTTTGTTGTGCAGTTTGCCGCCGCCGCCGCCGCATTGATCGGCGCTTGCCTGCTGAGCTTCACCGATCGGCGCTGGCCTCGTCTGCAGGAACCGTTGATCGGCACGATGTTCGTGCTCGCCGCAACCGGTGCCCTGCTTCTGCTCGCGCATAATCCGCACGGTGGAGAACATCTGAAAGACCTGCTGGTCGGGCAAATCCTGTGGGTCAGCTTCGCCCAACTGATTCCATCCGCGCTGGTTTCGGCTGCGCTGCTCGGTCTCATGTGGTGGCGGCACGAGCGCCTGTCCGGCATCGCGTTCTACGCGGTGTTCGCGCTCGCCATCACGGTCTCGGTGCAATTGGTCGGCGTGTATCTGGTCTTCGCCAGTCTGATCGTGCCGGCACTCAGCACAACGGTCATGCACGGCAAGCGACGCCTGGCGATGGCGTATGGCATCGGCATCGTCGGCTATGTGCTTGGACTGATGCTGTCAGCCGTACTTGATCTTCCAAGCGGAGCGCTGATTGTTTGGACATTGGCCGGCTGCGGCATCCTCGCGCAATTGCTTCCTGCGTTGCGACACGCACGCCCGTCGAGCACGTTGCAGGGCGAAGCCGCACCCCACTGATTCGCGCGTCATTTTCTAGCCGGCGTTCAAGGCGCCGACCGGCGGCGTCTCGTCCGCCAGCTTCACGGCCGGCGCTGGAAGCGCCTTGACCTTGCGCATCGCGATCGAGGAAATGGGCTTCCACAATCACTGTGCGGCGTTCATGCGCGGCAGCGACATGCAGGTCGCAACGTATCACTTGTTTTGCGCTCAAACGAGAGTCGCGCTTTTCATGGCACGCCTCCGCCGCACCGATTCACCGCGTCCTTGATTGGCGCCCATTCTGCCGGGCGATCGACCCATGCGAATGCGCAGCGCCCATCGCTGCGCCGTTCCCACACGGCGCCGATGCGCTTCTTCTCCTCGCTGTCGGCGTTTGTCGCCAAGTGTTTGCCCTTGTACTCCACCGCAATGATGCCGTCGCGCTGCGTGCGCAACAGAAAGTCGGGATAAAACCGATCGGATGAAGTCGGCAACGAGAACGAACCGGGTTTCTTTTCGACATTGCGTATCCAGCAATCCAATCCTTCCAGCTCGTTGGCGATGAACTGCGCGCAGTCGAACTCTTCGCCTTCGGATTTCAGATTGCCAATCTGTGGAAAGAAGTGGCGTTTCAGCGTGACGAAACCGTTGTACTGCCAGTCCCACGCATAGCGGCCGGAACTGAAAACGCGTTGAAGGCGGTCATCCGTTTTCAGATGCGCCTCGTCGCCGAGCAACGTCAGGAAGCGTTGTGCGGTCGCGCCGTGTTGCGCGACGCGTAGTTTCTTCGCTAGCGCTTCGCGCAGACTAAACTTGCGGTAGGCCAGTTCGTTAGTGGTGAAGCCGCGCTGTTCCTGCAGGTGGCGCAAGGCGCCTGACAACCAGGCCGCCAAATCTTCCGGTTCGACGTCGTGGTCGCGAAGCTGCTGCTCGAGCCACCACAGCAGACCTGCCGCGTTGGCTGGCTCGCGCGTGAACATCTGCATTTGCACGTCCAGCTTTTCGCCCGGGTCGTAGGTCACCTTGCCGGTACCGCTAAGGGCCAGCCTTGCGCGCTGCATGGCTTCAAGATCGCGCGGAAATTCCTCATTTGAAAATTCAGCCGGTGCATCTTTCAAGTTCCACGCCCCCTCCAGCACGGGCGCCTGGCCCGCTTCGACGAGGAGGTCGTCTTGCCGCCATGCAAGCACAGGCACGGAGAAGGTTTCGCCGCGTTCGGACGGGGTCGGTACATATTTCGTTTCGGGCGCCACCAACCGCGCAAAAGCCTTCTCGACGATGGCGGCCGATGCGGGAGAACGGAAAGCTTCCTTCAGCGCCTTCTGGTCGTTGCGGTTCCACTCGCCCTTCAGCGTCATGCTGCCGGTTTCCGGCGAGACTTCCAGATTTCTCTCGAAGCGCTTGCGCGTCGCGTCCGGCAAGGCGGACAAATCCGGTAGTTCGACGCGATCCTCCATCTGCGGCAAGGGTACGGTCACGCTGTCCTGTCGGCGCAACAGGTCGTCCTGCGCCTGGCTGTCGCCAGCCGCGTGGATCAGATCCTGCGCGTCCTGTCGTTCGAAACCGGCATGCACCAGTCCGTCGCGCAGGCTTTCCGCCACCTCGACGATGCGCTGCGATACGGCGAACGCATATGCCTTGTTCAAGGCCTCGCGTTGCTTGCGTTGCGCGCGCGGCATGCGTAACACGCGGCCAAGAATCTGTTCCAGCGCGGTGCTCGTGGTACTGGCGCGGAAACTCATCAGCACATAGGCGAACGGGCAATCCCAGCCTTCGCGCAGCTTGTCCACGGTGATGATGTAGCGCAGCTTGCAGGCCGGATCGGAAACGTTGGTCGCGCCAAGTTCGTCCACGGTGCCTGTGGAAATGGCGATGGCGTCCGCCGTTACGTTGAAATCATCGATCAATGCCTGTTTCACGCGCTCGGCGGTGAAGGTTTCCTGGCCTTCGCTGCGGCGCTCGGCCTGCAACAGCATCACTGGACGCAGGTATTCGCCAGTTGTCGCGCGTTCGGCGTCGGCTTCCAACTGCAAGCCGGCAAGGCAGTTCACCGCCTCGCGCAGCGCGACCTGCCACTGGCCGTGCGCGGCCAATTCCACTGGCAGCTTGATCATGTCCTCGGCTTGCAAGGTGGCGGCGGATACCGAAAACAGAACATTGGACGGCTGGTAACTGCGATCCGGCGTCGCGGTCAGTTCCAGCACCGCGCACGGCGCCAGCCGCGCCAGAGTGTCGAACGCGAGTTGCGTCCCCTGGTTGTGCGCCTCGTCCACGATCACGAATGGCCGGCGCAGGCGAAACACGTCCACCAGCGACTGATTGCCGGCTTCCGCCGCCGGCACACCGCTGAAATTCGCCATCAACTGGCCGTTGGGCTTGTACACACCGAGCCGGCCGGTATCCTCTTGCTTGAACGACTGCATCGTGGCGACCAGAATCGTGTTGGCGCTGTCGAGCACGCCCGGCTGCACACCCAGCGCCTCGTCCACGGTCAGCACGTTGCAGAGGCCAAGCCGCTCCGTCATCGAATCGTGCAGCAGATTGCCGGGTGTCTTCAGCGCACGTAGCGTCTGTTCTCGGATCGCTTCGGTCGGTACCAGCCACAAGGTCAGCGAATGCTCGACGCCCAGCAAGGCGTCGTTGACGCGGCGGATCGCATGGCCGCCGATCAGCGTCTTGCCGCCACCGGTGGGCACGCGCAAACAAACGCAGGGGATATCGTCAGCGGCCAGTGCGTGCGGCGCCCGATACGGAATGCCGATGCCGAAACGATCACGCGCGCATGCCTCATACGCGCGCACGGCACCTTCGTCACGGTAACGGCGCAGGAAATCCTCGAACGCATCCAGTGCGCGGCGCTGATAGTCCTTCAGGCTCATCGCGCCACCCTCAGCTCGTAGGGCAGTTGCTTGAACGTGATGCGCAGCGCGCGCAACCGTTCCGGCCTGATCAGGCAGCGCGTGCCGTAAATCGTCTTTGGCCCGTGGTGCGGCGGCAGCTCGTCGAATAGCCGCGAGGTCAGTGCATTGCCGCCACCGGTCGATTTGTCCTTGAGGATGCCGTTGTACAACAGGTACACCGCGCGGCTTTCGTGTACGCCCAACAGCGGTGATGCAGGCTTCTTCGACGCCAGCGGCGTGCCGGTTTCCATGAACCAGACGAAGCGCGCCAGTTCGGCGAAACGCACGTCCGGATTGATATGGCCATGCGCGTCGAACAATGGCTTGCCGAGGGTGGCGTAGCGGAAGCCGCCGCCGAGACCCGGCACGTTCTCTCCGTTGCTCTTGCGATAACCGTCGCACACGCGGCGGATGCGCTCGGCCGTTATTTCACGCGCAATCGCCGGTTTCATCTCAGTTGTCACGAATCGACGTCGTTGGCCATCTGCGCGGTTCAACGACAGCACCGCTTGGCCGGTGGTACCCGATCCCGCGAAAGAATCCAGCACGATGTCCTCGCCGCTGGTGGTGAAGCTCAGTAGCTCTTCGATGAGCTCGACCGGCTTGGGAAAATCAAACGGCCGCTTGCTCTCGGGGAAAATGTTCTTTAGCTCGTTGGTACCGATGCGCCCATCCAACTCGAACAAGCTGGACAGCTTGGAACGGTAGTCCTTCGCGTACACCTTGAGTTCCACCAGCTTGGTTTCGTCATCGCCGAACAGGATGCGACCTTCATCGAGCAGTCGACGCATCGTACCTTCGGGGAAGCGATAGCCCATCATCGGCGGATGACAAGGTTTGCCGGTTTCCGGATGGAGCACGTCGTAGCGATAGCCTTCCTTACCAGGGTTGTGCACTGCGCGCATGCCTGTATAGATACCGTCGTCGTCAATGAATTTGTAGTCTTCAAATGGCCAAAGCTGCGATCGGTTATCTCTGTGCCAGCGCGTATAAGCCGCCTGGCGTTGCTCTTGGTCCGGATATTCCCGAACGTACTGTTCGCCGACCTCCAACAATTTTGCCTTGACCGCGAGCGTCGTGGATTTCCACTCGTTCGGCAGCTTGCGTTTGTCCTTGGCGTAGCAAACGACGTATTCGTGTTCGCTGGCGATCTGGGTCGGATTGTTGTCAGTCGCGTTCTTCCACACGATGATGCCGACACGGTTTCCGACGCCGAAAATTTCATCGAACAGAAAGCGCAGGCTGGCCAGTTCAATGTCATCGATGCTGGCGAAGATCACGCCGTCGTCGCGCAGGAATCGTTTCAGCAATTTGAGTCGCGGATACATCATGCACAGCCACTTGTCGTGGCGGCACAAATCCTCGGCCTCCTCGCCGACCACCTTGCCCAGCCATTCGCGCATCTCCTGGCTGTCTACGTTGTCGCTGTAAATCCAGCCCGAGCGCTTGCCGGTTTCGTCGCGTTCGTCCTGGCCGGTGTTGTATGGCGGGTCGATGTAGATGCACTTCACCTGGCCGCCGTAATGCGGCAGCAGTGCCTTCAGCGCGAGCAGGTTGTCTCCCTCGACGATCAGGTTGCCGCTATCGTTATCGCCGCAGGCGAGTTCCGGCACGTCGTGCAACAGGCGGAACGGAACCTCCGCATCGTGGCGCACCACTGCGTCCTTGCCGATCCAGTTCAATACGGGCATGCGGCGTTTCGTTCCGAAAGATGGGGTCAGCGCAGCGTTGCGAGTGTATCGCGCAGTTGGCGTTCTTGCTGGCGCGTGGTGTCTTCGGCGCCGGCGACGCAGTCGATCACGGCGCGCAACGTAACCGCTGGCAGCGTCCCGACGCGCGCGAGGATGCCGCGCGCTTCGCGCTTGCGAAACTCGTCCGGATCGAGGTCGTCGAGATAACGCAGATCGACCCAGGTTTTCTGCGTCAACGGCGTGCCGGGAATACCGAGAAAATAGCCGCCGTAAGGGGCGCCGTGGTAGCAGGGCGGCGATTCCGGCCGGCCGTAGGCGCGACTGGTCAATAGGCGTGCAACGATGTTGTCACCCGGCGGGTTGGCAAGGACCAACAGATATTTCGCTGCCAGCTCGCCCGAGGCCGAGACGTAGAACTCGGTGTCGCAATGGATTTCGCCCGGCTTCACGCGCAAGCGCCCGCAGGGTCAATGCATCTGCGCGGCTTGGATTTCCGCGTATTCGCGAGCGCTGGCCAGGATCGCGTCGCGGTGCGGGTCTTGCGTCGGCACTGCCAGCGGATATGGAATCCGCTCGTTGTTGCCTCGGCCATCGTCCCAGATGGTTTCCCAGGGACCGCGCTCCTCGTGCGTAACGTCAATCATGGACTGGGATTTGCTGTCGCGGAATCGCTTCGCGAGTTGTTCCATGATGTTCAACTCACGGCGCGTAAAACGGCTGTCGTCGAATGCGATCTTCGATACGACTTGCGCGCGCGTGTAGTCGATGACTTTCTCCGGAACGATGTCGATGGCTGCGGCCAGATCAGGCTCCTGCCTATCGAATTCCTGATAAAACCCGAACGGCACCGGACCCATCTTCCACGCGCGATAGTCCATGCCGGTCACGCTGCGCCCGGTTTGGCGGAAGTGTTCGAAGTCGAGCAGGTAGAGTAGCTTGATGAGCTTGATCTTGCCGCAGTACTTCGTGTTTCTGGCGAAGAACACGATGACTTGGATCAGCTTGTCGCGCTCGTGCGAAACGATCATGGCGCGTAACCCTAAAAGGGGGCTGACGCAAAACGATAAGGGTGAACGGGTGACATTGCAAGCTCAGTTGAGTAGAAACTCGGGCGGCGGCACCGCACGGCCCACGAACGCAAAGATACTTTGCATACCGCGCTGACAACGCCGGATATTGCGCGCCCAATCACAAGGCCTCAAACAAATCCGCCAGATCCGTCTCGTCGAACTTGAGTGCCTGGGTGCCGTCGCCTTCGAGCACGGCGCGCGCAAGTTCCGCCTTGCGTTGCTGCAGCGCCTGGATTTTTTCCTCGACCGTGCCTTTGCAGATCAGCTTGTAGACGAATACCGGCTTGTCCTGGCCGA
>JBDSNK010000237.1:0-19405 GCA_039915385.1 Dokdonella sp. | reverse complement strand
GTGCTCGTGTTTGAAGATGCGCAAAAAGATCGGGTCGCCGAAGCGCAGGCCCGCAGCGGCAAGATCGCGTTCGAGTTGCGGCCGCACCCGTTTCGCGGCGACTTCGGCACGATCGCTCACCGCCGCTGGTCGCACGTTTGCTGCGCGCGCAGGCTCGACCAGGATCGACGCGACCATGAGAGCGCATGACAGCCTTGCGAGGACCTTCGATATGTTCTTCATCTCGTAGCGACCTCTCCAGGGGTGGCGCGTGCGACAAGCCGCGGGGCGCAGGATAGCTGGCGCGCACACCTGGCGCCGAAGGCGCGTCGTACGCGCGCGATGGCTGCAGGAAAGGGAGCATCTGGCCTTACACTGCGCTCACTGACTTCACTGCGAAGGTACGCATGCTGCGACGCGCATGCTTGGGCTTGCTCGTATTGAACTGCGCCGTTGCGTTGGCTGTTCCCGCGCCATCGCAGCAGCCGTCAACCGCGCTGGAATGGCGCGCTTACCGCGATTTCACCAGCGCCGATGGCCTGCCGCAGAATTCGGTGACGGCCTTGCTGCAGGATGCCGACGGCTACGTCTACGCCGGCACCAACCAGGGTCTGGCGCGCTACGACGGCCAACATTGGCAGGGTGTCGAGCTGCCGACCGGCGATCGCAGCTATGCGGTCGGCGCGCTCGCGCAGGCGCGTGATGGCGCGTTGTGGATTGGCACAGATGCCGTGGGTGCGTGGCGCGTCGAGAGCGGACAGGCGCAGGCGCTCGAGCTGCCCGGCGCATCCGGCGCGATCGGCGCATTCTGGGAAGCGCCGGACGGCCGCATGTGGCTAGCCGCTGACGATGGTCTGTTTCGTTGCGCGTGGCCGCACTGCGAACGCATCGATGCGCTCGGCGCAGCGGGTGCGCGCAGCTTGTTTGGCGAGACGATCAATGCAGAACTGCGTTTGTGGGTCGGTACCAATTTCGAGGGTGTGATCCAACTCGCTGGTGTCGAAAGTGCAGTGCCGCAACGCACCGGTCTGGTGCTGGGACGCGAGCAGGGTCTGCCGAACAACGTTGGATTGGCGATGACGCGCTTCGGCGGCGATCTGTGGATCGGCAGTGGGCGCGGTCCCGCACGTTTCGACGGCAAGATCCTGCACGTGTACGGTCCTGAAAATGGGTTTCCAACCGCGATGGTGTTTGCGCTGCAAGCCGACACCGATGCGCAGGGCCGACCGGTGCTGCTCGCTGCGCTGCGGCCGGGCGGGCTCGCCGAAATCCGCGAAGACGGTCACTGGCGCCTCATCGACACGCGCCACGGTCTGCCGTCGAACGCGGTGCACAGCTTGATGCGCGAGCGTTACCGCGGCGCGTTGTGGATCGGCACGATGACCGCCGGTGTCGCGCGCGTCGAACGCGATCGCTGGGCCTTGTTCGACGAGCGCATGGGTCTGCCCGATCGCATCGTGCTCGGAGTCGGCTGGTCCGCGCCGAGTCACACGCTGTGGGTCGGTACCGCTGGTGGCGCGGCGCGCTGGGACGCCGATCACTTCGTGCCCCTGCTACCGCCCGGACAAAACGCGCAACTCATCCACGGTCTCATCGATGCGCCCGACGGCAGCCGCTGGATCGCACATGCGCGCGGCTTGCAGCGCTGGCGCGGCAACGCGCTTGAACTCGACTTCAACGCCGACAACTCGAAGCTGCCGGGCATTTCGGTCGAGCAGATCGCGATGCGCCGTCGCGGTGATGGCGGCTTCGACATCTATGCCGCAACCAGTCACGGACTTGCGCGCTGGAGCGCCGAGCATGGCCTGGAAAGGATCGATGACGTGCCCGGCATCAACCATGAAACCGGCATCCACGGACTCGCTACGCTGCCCGATCCGGCCAAGCCGTCGATGGATGTGCTGTGGGCAGCGACCAGCACTGGGGTGGTACGACTCGATGACGGCGGATGGCGCGTCGTCGAGGCATCGTGCCTGACCAACCTGGTGCCGTTTCGTGTCGAAGCGGACGAGCGCGCGGGACGCGAATCGTTGTGGCTTGCGTCGCGCAGCGGTCTGCGCCGGCTGGATGCGGACGCAACCTGCGTCGCTTACCCGGCCGCTCGAAAGCTCGGTGCGTTGACCCACGTGCGCCGTGATGGAGAATTTCTCTATGTGTTCGGCGCGCGCGGAGCAATGCGCTTCCTGCGTGAAGGCCCGGTCGAGCAGGAAGGTCAGTTCTACGGTGCGGAAGCGGGGTTGTTGAGCCCGGAAGTCGCGGACAGCGCCGTCGACGATCGCGGCCGTGTCTTTGCTGCGACCACTGCCGGCCTCGCCGCATTGGCGCCGGCGACCGCAGCAAACCCGTCGCCCGCTGCGGCAGCGGAGCCCTTGCGGCTCACCACAGCGCATTGGGGCAGCAAAGCGACACCGCTGAAGGTGGGTGTGCTGTTGCCACCGGACGACAATGGCGTGCGCTTCGAGTACAGCCTGCTCTCCTTCGACCGCGAATATGCCGTGCGCTATCGAACCCGACTGGAAGGGCTGGAAGCTGGCTTCGGTGCATGGACCGCGGACGCGCAGGCAAGTTATCCGCGCCTGCCACCGGGCAGCTATCGCCTGCATGTGCAGGCGCGCGATGCCGACGGTCTGGCGGCGAAGCCGCTCGACATTTCCTTCGCCGTCGATGCACATTGGTGGCAGCGCGTGTGGATACTCCTTGGTGCCGCGCTGCTGCTGTTGGCCGGCGGTCTTGGCGTCGGTCGCTGGCGCCTCCATGTAGCCAGTCGCCGCGCGGTCGCACTGGAGATGGAAGTCGCCGCGCGCACGCAGGAATTGGCCGCAGCCAATGCGCGTCTGGAACAGGTGGCCGTCACCGATCCGCTGACCGGCCTAAAGAACCGCCGCTACTTTGCACTGGCGATTGCCGCAGAAACCGAACGCGCGCGGCGTGCGCCGGACGGACAGATGCTGCTGGTCGCGCTGCTCGACGTCGATCACTTCAAGCGCATCAACGACGGCCACGGACATGACGTCGGCGACGACGTGCTGGTCGAAGTCTCGCGTCGCCTGCAGCGCGCGGCGCGCGCCGGCGATATCGTGCTGCGCTGGGGCGGCGAGGAATTCCTGCTCTTGCTGCGCGACATCGACCGCGATGCCGCCGATGTGCCGCTGCGTCGCCTGCTGGCGGAACTGGGCGATACAGCGATCGTCGCCGGCGCGCACCGCATTGATGTCACCGCGTCGATCGGCGCGATCGGCTATCCCGCGGTTCCTGGAGGCAGAGCGGATCTAGCCCTGGAGCAGGCGATCGGGATGGCCGACGCAGCGCTCTATCGCGCCAAGCGCGAAGGCCGCGACCGCGCGATGATCGTCGACGTCGCGGCGGGCAGTGGTGAACCGCCCTGCCTGCCTGTCACGCGCGACGCGTTGGCGACGTCGATGCGCTAGCGCGGCGCCGTGCCCGCGTTGCCTGCGTCACCGCAGTTTCACACGCAGCTGATGTACTTCTCTGCCGTGCGGTCGCATGACCGCGCGCACAACGCAGAGGATTCGCGATGCCGTCCCCCTTTCGCGCAGTGCTGTACGCGTTCGTCTTCGCATGGCTTTCGCTGCCGGCATCCGCTGCACCGGTCGTACTGATTTCAATCGACGGTCTGCGCCCGGCCGACGTGCTCGACGCAGGCCAGCGCGGCTTGAAGATTCCGAACCTGCGTGACTTCCTGCGCGAGGGCAGCTACGCCAGCGGCGTGCGCGGCGTATTGCCGACACTGACCTATCCCAGTCACACGACAATACTGACCGGGGTTGCGCCGGCCCGGCACGGCATCGCCAGCAACCTCACGTTCGATCCGCTGTGGAAGAATCAGCAAGGCTGGTACTGGTATGCGAACGACATTCGCGTACCGACCTTGTGGGACGCCGCTCGTGCCGCAGGCTTGACCACCGCCAACGTGCATTGGCCGGTCAGCGTCGGTGCGCCAGTCGACATGAACCTGCCGCAGATCTGGCGCACCGGCCACGATGACGATCGCAAATTGCTCGCCGCGCTGTCGACACCCGGTGTGTTGCCCTCACTGGAAGCCACGCTCGGGCCCTACGCACAAGGCATCGATGAAAGCATCGAGGCCGACGAGTCGCGCGCGCGTTTCGCGCTGAGACTGCTCGCCACGCGCAAGCCAGGCTTCATGACGGTTTACCTCACGGCGCTTGATCACGAGCAGCACAATGCCGGCGTCGATACGCCATCCGCACATGCGGTGCTCGAACGCATCGACGCACTCGTCGGGCAACTCGTTGCCACTGCGCAAAAAGCGGATCCATTGAGCGTGATCGCGGTTGTTTCCGATCACGGTTTTGCGCCGCTCGCGCACGACGTGAATCTCTATGGCGCGTTCATCAAGGCGCGATTGATCACGCTGGACGACAAGGGCAAGGTCTCGGCGTGGGAGGCGACGCCGTGGTACGCCTCCGGCAGCGCGCCGATCATGCTGCGCGAACCGGGCAACGCGAATGTTCGTGCGCGCGTGAAGGCGGTGCTCGATCCGCTCGCTGCCGATGCGGCGAACGGCATCGACCGCGTGCTCGACAAGGCAGCCATCGCAAAATTCGGCGGCACGCCGGACGCGGATTTCTTCGTCGTGTTCAAGCCCGGCCACGAAATCGGCGCCGACCCCACTGCGGCGCAGATCAGCCCGAGCAAGCTGCGCGGCATGCACGGCTATGCGCCCGATATCGCGGCGATGAAGGCAACCTTCCTGCTTCGCGGCAGGGGAATTCCGCCAGCGCATGCGCTTGGCGAAATCGACATGCGCGACATCGCGCCGACGCTGGGCAAGGTACTCGGCGTACGTCTGCCGACGGCCGACGGCAAGGCACTGCTGCCGTGAGAGCGAGTGCAAATCGCCGCATGCCGAGATGGCTGCGCGTCGCGGCGGCATTGGCGACTATGCTTGTCTGCATGTCCGGCCACGCCGAATCCGCGATCAAGCCGCTGGCGACACACGTGCTCGTGATCGGCCATCGTGGCGCGAGTGCATTGCGCCCGGAGCACACGCTGGCCTCGTACGCGCAGGCGATCGCGGACGGCGCGGATTTCATCGAGCCCGATCTCGTCGCGACCAAAGACGGCGTGCTCGTCGCGCGCCACGAGAACGAGATCGGTGGCACCACCGATGTCGCCGCGCATTCGGAGTTCGCCGCACGCAAGACGACGAAGAACGTCGATGGCCAATCCGTGAGCGGCTGGTTCACCGAGGATTTCACGTTCGCCGAATTGAAGACCCTGCGCGCACGCGAGCGCCTGCCGGAACTGCGCGGCACGCGCAACGATGGCGTGTTCCAGATCCCGAGTTTCGACGAGATCATCGATTTCGCCGCCGCAGAAGCCAGTGCGCGCGGGCGAGTGATTGGCTTGATGCCGGAAATCAAGCACTCGACCTATTTCCATCGGATGGGCTTCGCGATGGAGGACACCCTACTGGCGTCGCTGTCCGTGCATGCGTACGCGCAGCTAGCACCGATTGAAATCCAGTCGTTTGAAATCGGCAACCTGCGCTACCTGCGCGAGAAGCTCGGTCGTGGTCACGCGAACATGCGCCTGCTGCAGCTGCTGGACGAGCCGCAGCAGCGGCCGTTCGATCAAGCGACGGCCGGAAACACATTGAGCTATGCGGACATGATGAAGCCTGCCGGGCTGCGCGAAATCGCACGCTACGCGGATGCGATCGGGCCGTGGACGCGCAGCATCATTCCGCTCGACCCGCACGGCGCACTCGGCACATCGACAGCGCTTGTGCGCCACGCGCATGCAGCGGGGCTGGAAGTGCATGCGTACACGTTCCGGCCGGAAAATCACTTCCTGCCAGCGAACCTGCGTGATGCCGCCGGCGACAGCGCGCGCAACGAAGCGGGATCGATCGCGGAGATCCGCGCGTATCTCGCCGCGGGTATCGACGCATTCTTCACCGACGATCCGGCCATCGGACGCAAGGCCGTCGACGGTATCCGCGGACTCCGAGTCCGCGCGCATCGCACAAACGCAATCTGCGCGTAACGAGGCGCTCACACTTCGCCGACAGCATGCACGCCTCGCGCCGGACGTCGGCCGCGACGGGAGCGGTTCCCGTTCATTCCACGCCGCGGCATTCGCGCCGGCGGCGTTTTCAGGAAGTCCGATCATGCTGCTCAAGCAATCGCTGTTGGCGCTGGCCCTGCTGGTCGCGCTGCGTGAAATCCCTGCGGCCGAAAATGTGCCGGAAGCGCCCGCGGACGTTGCGCCGAACTCCACGCCCGACGAGACCGCCACGCAGAATCTCGAAACGATCTCGGTGATTGGCCAGGGCGAAACGCGCCAGGTGCAGCGCATTTCGCAGGACTCGATCAAGTTGTTGCCTCCCGGTGCCAGCCCGCTCAAGGTGATGGCCGAGCTGCCTGGCGTGAATTTCCAGTCGGCCGATGCGTTCGGCAACTACGAGTGGTCCTCGCGTATCACGCTGCGCGGTTTCAATCAGAGCCAGCTCGGTTTCACCCTCGATGGCATTCCGCTCGGCGACATGGCCTACGGCAACGACAACGGCCTGCACATCAGCCGCGCGTTGATCTCCGAAAATCTCGGCGGCGCCGAACTTGCCGAAGGCATCGGCGGTGTCAACACCGCGTCGACCGGCAACCTCGGCGGCACTTTCCAGTTCTATTCGGCCGATCCGTTGCCGCAGTACGGCGTCACCGTCGCGCAGAGCCTGGGCTCGGATGCTGCTCGCCGCACCTATGCGCGTCTGGATACCGGCGACCACAACGGTTTCGCGATGTACGTATCCGCGGTTGCGGCCGACATCGACAAGTGGAAAGGCGAGGGCGAGCAGAAGCAGACCCAGTTCAACATGAAGGCGGTCTATGACTTCGGTGACAACCATTTGAGTCTCCTGTGGACTAGCTCGCGTCGCAACGAGACTGACTATCAGGATCTGTCGCTTGACCTGCAGTGTCGCAAGGGCTGGGACTGGGACAACTCGCGGCCGGACTGGCAGCGCGCAGTCGATACCGCATATTGCAATCCTGCCTATGGCCAGACCGAGCGTTGTCCGTATTCGTCGAGCGAACTCGCCGCGGGCGCTTTTGACTGGGCCTACTTCGATGCGCGCGGCCTGCGCAACGACAATCTGGCTGGCATCAGCGGCGACTTCGGCCTCGCCGAAGGCGTACGTCTGAAGGTGACCGGCTACTACCACAACGATCGCGGTCAGGGTCACTGGTTCACTCCGTACCAGCCTTCGTCGGCGAGCGTGCCGATCTCGCTGCGCACCACCGAATACGGCATCGACCGCGGCGGCGTGATTGCCGCTCTCTCTTACGAGTTCGGCGCGAACCATCTGGAAGGTGGCTTCTGGTACGAAGACAACAGCCACAACGTGCAACGCAACTACTACTTCATTGATGGCCCGATCGACGACGGCTATTTCTTCCACGATCCTGACATTCGCGCCTTCTACCAGCACTATCAAACGACGACGCGCCAGTTCTATCTCGAGGACAAGATCCATCTGCTCGATGATCGACTGCTGGTCGACATCGGCTTCAAGAGTCCGCACACCGAAGTCGTGGCGAGCACGGTTCCCGGCACGTTCTCGTCGGCGCGTGCAAATGGCACGCTCGATGCAGATTCGAATTTCCTGCCGCAGGTGGGGGCCAGCTACAAGCTTGGCGGCGGCAATGAACTGTTCGCGTCGTATGCGAAGAACATGGCCGCGTTCCAGGGTGGCGTCAGCAGTCCGCTGGCGACCAGCCAGGCAGTATTCAATGCGATTGCCGGCAAGCTCAAGCCGGAACGCACGCAGACCTTTGAAGGCGGCTTCCGTCACGTGGACAGCGAGTTTGAAGCGTCGGCTGCGCTCTACCATGTCGCGTTCGACAACCGTTTGCTGGTCATCTCGCAATGCGCCGGCATTGTCGGTTGCCCGTCCGCGTTCGCGAACGTGGGCTCGGTGACCAGCCAAGGTGCCGAAGCAAGCGTTGTATGGAAGCCGTTTACAGGCCTGCGCTGGTACAACGCGCTGTCCTGGAACGAGGCAACCTACGATTCCGACTATCTCGACGGTGACCACCTGATCGCGACCAAGGGCAAGCAGACTGTCAACACCCCGAAGCAGATCTTCTCGACCGACCTCAGCTGGACGCAGGGTCCGTGGGAACTGCATTTCGGCGCGAACTACACGGGCCGCCGTTACTACACCTACACCAACGACGCCAGCGTCGGTTCGTCGTGGATCGCCAATGCGTCGGCTGGGTACAGCTTCGAGCATCTGGGGCCGGTCGAGGATCTGCGCGTTGCGCTCGGTGTGACCAACCTGTTCGACAAGCAGACCTTTTCGACCATCGGCACCAATGGCTTTCTCGCCAGCGATGCGCAGGGGCAGTACGCGACCTTGCTGACCGGCGCGCCGCGCGAGGCGTTGCTTACCGTCACTGCGAAGTTCTGAGCCAATCAACCTGAAGTGACCAACGCGGATCGACACGCTGCGGCGCGTCGATCCGCGCTGCAGCATCACGCACGTCCCACCTCGGCTATGATCCTCCGCCACCTTCGGAGGACACGATGAGCCTGCTCGCGCAACTGACGCGTCACAAGTCGATCGAACAACTGCAGGCCGAGGTCGGCACGCGGCGCGATTTCCGGCGCGTGCTCGGAGTCTGGCAGCTCACATCGATCGGCATTGGCGGCATCATCGGTGTCGGCGTCTTCGTGCTCGCCGGCCAACAGGCCGCGCTCAATGCGGGACCCGCCGTCGCGCTCGCCTTCATCATCGCCGGCATCGCGAGCACCGCGGCGGCGCTGTGTTACGCAGAGTTTGCCGGCCTGATTCCGGTTACCGGCAGCGCCTACACATACGGCTATGCGGTGCTCGGCGAATTCATCGCCTGGCTGATCGGCTGGGACCTGCTGCTGGAGTACGCGCTGATCGTCGCGGTCGTCGCGATCGGCTGGTCCGGCTATGTGCAATCGGCGCTCGCGAGCATGGGACTGGGTCTGCCGATCTGGGCGCAAGGCGCAATCGGCACCGGCGAGGGCCGCGTGTTCAACCTGATCGCCGCGCTGGTGACGCTTGCGGTGGCGGCCCTGCTGATGTTTCGCACCGAGTGGGGCGCACGCTTCAATACGTTCGTCGTCGCGATCAAGGTCGCGGCCGTCTTGCTGGTCATTGGCGTCGGTGTGTTCTACATCAATCCGGCGAACTGGCATCCGTTCATTCCGGAACGCGTCATCGGCGCGGATGGCGTTGGCCACTTCGGTTTCAACGGTATTGCGACTGCGGCCGCGGTGGTGTTCTTCGCGGTGTTCGGCTACGACACGCTGACGACCGCAGCGGAGGAGTCGAAGAACCCGCAGCGTGACCTGCCGCGCGCGGTGCTGCTGTCGCTCGGTATCTCGATGGCGATGTATCTGGCGGTGTCGATGGTGCTGACCGGTATCGCGCACTACTCGACGCTCAATACCGAGGCACCGGTGGCGGATGCATTCAAGGGTCTGGGGCTGACCTGGATCGCAGGAATCATTTCCGTCTCGGCGGTGTTCGGCCTGCTCAGCGTGCTGTTCGCGTTCATGCTCGGCGCCGCGCGGATCTGGTTCGCGCTGTCACGCGATGGCCTGCTGCCGGGCTGGTTCGCGAAGGTGCATCCACGCTACGGCACACCGCATCGCCCGACCATCGCGCTCGGCGTGTTCACCGCGCTGGTGGCCGGTTTCTTCCCGCTCGGCGAGGTCGCCAAGCTCGTCAACATCGGCGTGCTTTCCGCGTTCATCGTGATCTGCAGCTCGGTGATCCTGCTGCGCATCCGCAAGCCCGATCTTCCGCGCGCGTTTCGTACGCCGCTGGTGCCGCTCATTCCGCTGATCGGCATCGCGTTCTCGATCTGGCTGTTGTCCGAGCTGGCTGCCATCACCTGGCTGGTGTTCCTGGCATGGCTCAGCCTCGGCCTGCTGGTCTATTTCGGCTACGGCATCCGCCACAGCAAGCTGGCCACGCAAGGCTGAAACGGTTTGTGAGAGAATTGCAGGCACGCGCCCGTAGCTCAGCTGGATAGAGTACTTCCCTCCGAAGGAAGGGGTCGGGGGTTCGAATCCCTCCGGGCGCGCCAGCTCCCTGATCGCACCAGCACTGGAAAACGTCACCGCCGGAAGAAACCGTCGCACCTGCTGCGGCTGTGCGCCGCGCCGCGCCGCCTTCCGCGCCCCGAATGCGGCCGTTATACTTGACGCACTTTTTTGCCCGGCTGCCGGCTCTGTGCCGCAGACCCGCTTCTGCAGAGGTAGTCCCTGTGACCAATCCCATCACCCCGACCGACTCGGCGTTCCTCAAGCATTTCGCGATGCTGATCGGCTTCCTGGTCATCGTCGCCCTGGTGCTGATGGCGCTGGCTGCGCATATCTATGGCGACCATCCGCCGCCGCAGAATCCGGACAAGCAGAAGCTCGTCGAAGAGCGCATCTCGCCCGTCGGCGCCGTCTACGCCGGTGATACGGGGCGTGCGGCGATGCAGGCGGCGGCGGATGCAGCAACGAAGGCTGCAGCGTCGGCTGTGGCGTACGGCGGCACCACCGATGGCAAGGCGATCTTCGGCAACCTGTGCCAGAGCTGCCATCTTGCCGGCATTGCGGGCGCGCCGAAGGTCGGCGACAAGGTTGCTTGGGCGCCGCGCGTTGCCCAAGGCGTCGCGACCCTGATCAAGCATGCGACCGAAGGCTATACCGGCAAGGCCGGCATCATGCCGGCCAAGGGCGGCAATCCGGCCTTGAACGACGCGCAGATCAAGGCGACGGTCGAGTGGATGGTCGAACAGGTCAAGTAATCAATACTTGCGCAACGCCTTCAGGCGTCGTGCGCGGTTTGCTTGGTTGGGCATGACGGAAGACGCTTCAGGGATGAACGCTCACGCGCTGCTTCCTGGCGACGTTTTTATGGTCATGGATGGCCCAATGCATGAGCAATTGCGAGCGCCTCGCGCTCAAGCCGGCATGATGTCGGCAAGCCGCATGCGCTCCTGCGCCACATGGTCAAGCAGGTCCGGAAAGAATGCAGCGAAATGCTGGTCGAGTGCGGCCGAATGCGCCTGTACGACCGGCAGCGCTTGGGCAAGCGGGTTTTCCCGACTCAGCCGTTTCGACAGACCACACAAAACCTGGTCGATCATCGGCGCGTACCGATACGCCTCGGGCAGATCGTGGGCATGCAGGTAGCGCGCGAAGCCGTGCATGCGCGATGGTAGTTCGCCCGCGCGTGCCGCAAGCAGATCCTGTACGTCGAGCGAGAACGCGGACAGGTTGCCGGCGGCGTAGCGATGCCAGTCACGCGCAAGCAAGTGATCGAACCAGACGTCGAGCACAATGCCGGCATAGCGCCGATATGGTGGCTCAAACAAAGCACGCGCGGCAACTACCTGCGGATGCGCATCCGTGTATCGATCGACGCTGCGATGCAGCGCAATGCCGATGCGCACGCCGCGCTGCAATTGTGGATCGATCGCACCGCGCAGGAAGTCGGCGATCAGGCTGCCGAACATGAGGTCGCCATCCGGTGCCGCGAGCAGCGCATGGGCGAGATGGTTCATCGCGATGTCGAAGGAGACCACACGTTGTCACGGTATCATGCGCACCCATGAACACGGGTGACAGCGCCATGACCGTACCCTCGTTTCCGCAAAGTGCGGCTGGCGTGTTGCTGCCGGGCGCCGCCGGCGCGATCGAACTTGCCTGTGCGCTGCCGGAGGCGGACGTCGCCCGCGCTGGTGTCGCGATCATCGCGCATCCGCATCCGCTGCAGGGTGGCACAATGCACAACAAGGTCGTCACCATTCTCGAGCGTGCCCTGCTCGAACTTGGCCTGGCAACCGTGCGTTTCAATTTTCGCGGTGTCGGTCAGTCCGAGGGCGTGCATGACAACGGTATCGGCGAGACCGACGATCTTGTCGCGATAGCCGCCTGGCTGCGCGAAGTGCGGCCGGGCGACACGCGCTGGCTCGCCGGGTTTTCTTTCGGCAGCTACGTCACCCTGCGTGCGGCCGCGCGCGTGCATCCCGCTCAACTGATCCTGGTCGCGCCGCCGGTCGGACGCTGGGACTTTTCGGACATCGCCGCTCCCGCGTGTCCGTGGCTGATCGTGCAGGGCGAGGAAGATGAAGTCGTCGACGCGAAAGCGGTGTTCGCCTGGGCGGCCACGCTGCAGCCGCCGCCGCAACTCGTGCGCATGCCGGAAACGGGGCATTTCTTCCATCGCCGCCTGATGGACCTGCGCGGTGCGGTCAAGAATGCGCTGGGCGGAAACCTGCCGCCGCTGCGCGCATGAGTGGATCGCCAGAAGAACCGTCGCCGAGCGAGCGATACCGTGCCGGCGTCAGTGCCGGCGAATGGCAAGAGGATCCCGCGCAACTCGCTGCTTTGGCTGTATTGGATCGACTCTGGCACGCGATCGAGGCCGTGCGCGCGCCATCGATCTGGCAGCGTCTGCGTGGACGCGCGGCGCATGAGCCGCGCGGCCTCTATTTCTGGGGCCGTGTCGGTCGCGGCAAGACGTTTCTCTGCGACCTGTTCTACGCGTCACTGACCACTTCGCACAAACACCGCGTCCACTTTCATCGTTTCATGCAGGAAGTGCACGCGCAGTTGCGTACGCTCGAAGGACGCGCCGATCCGCTGGTCGAAGTCGCTGCACGCATCGCGAAGGAAGTCCGTGTGCTCGTACTGGACGAATTCTTTGTCGGCGACATCGGCGACGCGATGATCCTCGGCAACCTGCTGCGCGCGCTGTTCGCGCGCGGCGTCGTGCTCGTGACCACGTCGAACACGCCGCCGCAGAATCTTTACAAGGACGGGCTGCAACGCGAGCGCTTCCTGCCCGCGATTGCGTTGATTGAACAATATTGCGAGATCGCCGAACTGGTCTCGGTACATGATTGGCGCTTGCGTGCACTGAAGCAGGCACCGGTCTACCTGACACCCACTGGCGCGGCGGCGGAGCGCGGCCTGCTCGGAATCTTCAACCGGGTTGCGCGCGGTAACGTGCGTTGCGATTTCGACTTACTGCTCAACGATCGCGAGATCGCCGTTCATCGCGAAGCTGCTGGGGCGATCTGGTTCGACTTCCGTGCGCTGTGCGAAGGTCCGCGTGCGGTCGCCGACTACATCGAGCTGGCCAAGGCCTATCACACGATCCTGGTCTCGGATGTCCCCGAATTCACGCCGCAGACCGACGATGCCGCGAGACGCTTCATCGAACTCGTCGACGAGGTCTACGACCGCGGCGTGAACCTCGTGCTCTCGGCTGCGTTGCCGATCGTCGAGCTTTACGACGGCGAGCGCCTGCGCGCGGAATTTGCACGCACCGAATCGCGCCTGATCGAGATGCAAAGCGAAGACTATCTGGCACGCGAGCATCGCTCGTGAGCGCGCCTCGCATGCGCGGCGAGCCATCGCGCCTCCCCTGCTCAGGGAGAATGCTTGCGATAGACGCCTTCGAACGCGACGACCCAGGTCTTGCCCGCATCGGTGGATTGATCCCACACTTGGATCACGCTGCCGTCGGCCTGAGCCGTCCATGCGATGCGTTGCAGGGAAGGCTTGCCATTGGCCTGGATCTGCTCGCCGACCATGGCCATGTGACCGTTTTCGATGCCACCTTCGAGATACAGAACGCCCCCGCCATTGCCGATCCAGAACTGATGCCACTTTTTCGACGCCGGATCCCACGCGTTGTAGCTGACGCCGTTGACACCTTTGGCGCCTTGCCAATGCTCGCCAATGCCACAGCCTTCGACGACCGCTTCGATGTGACTGCGGCCTTGGAGGGTACCTGCGCGGTCGCGCACGTCCCAGTCGCCGATCCAGAAATCGAACTGATGATGTTCGGTCTTGCTCGCCGGACAACCGGGCGGAGGCGGCAGCTGTCCGGCAGCCAGCGCGGTGAGGGTCTGGGTCGACAACAACAGGGCGGTCAGAAAACGCATGACGATCTCCGGCGAAAGCGGTCGCAGCTGCGGCCGACGCGGAGTATGCGCACGCGCCCATCCGACGTGATGGTGGATCGCGGCATGGCGTGCGCCGGGCGCGCCGATCCGAGTGGTCGATGAATACGCCCTCCGACATGCCGCTGGGCCGTGAGGTCGCCTATCCGGACGCGTATGCGCCCGAGCTGCTGCACGCGATCGCGCGCGTCCCCAATCGCGCCGAGCTCGGCATCGGCGCAACGCTACCCTTCCATGGCGTGGATGTCTGGAATGCGTATGAGTTGTCCTGGCTCGATCCGCGCGGCAAGCCTGAAGTCGCGATGGCGCAATTTCGCATTCCGGCGGCTTCGCCGAACATCATCGAATCGAAATCCTTCAAGCTCTATCTCAATGGTTACAACCGCGAACGCGTGACCGATGCGGATGAACTGCATGCACGCCTCGTGCGCGATCTTTCGGCCGCAGCCGGCATCGAGGTCGAGGTCGACCTGACGTCTGCAGAACGATTTTCAGCCGTGACCTTGTCCGAGCTCGAGGGCGAATCGATCGACGGCCAGATGCTCGATATCGACGACTACGGTCCGCCAAATGCGATGCACCTTCGTGCCGTCGCGGATGGCGATACCGCGGACGAAAGCCTGGTCTCCAACCTGCTCAAGTCCAACTGTCCGGTCACCGGGCAGCCGGACTGGGCCAGCGTGCAGATGCGCTACAGCGGCCCTCGCATCGAGCGCGCCGGTCTGCTGCGGTATCTGATCTCGTTTCGCGAGCATGCCGAATTCCACGAGCAATGCGTCGAACGCATTTTCGTCGACGTGATGCGAGCATGTGCGCCGCACACGCTGAGCATCTACGCGCGCTACACGCGCCGGGGCGGTCTCGACATCAATCCCTGGCGTGCCAGCCACACAGGTGCACCGACCAATCCGCGCGGTGCGCGCCAGTAAGGTCGAATCGAGCGGATCCGACGGTCAATCGCGCGCACACACTGATGCACTGCAATGATGCGCCACCGGTGCGCAGTCGAGTCTGCGCTCACGCGCTGTTAAGGGTGGGTAAGTGTATTGTGGGTTTCTCGTAACGGAGGAGACCGGACGATGGCTAACGAGCCGAACAAGCCTAATTTTTCAAACGTGCAATCAGGGTCAGCGTCAGCCGCTGCGCCGCCGCCAAAGGCGGATTTCAGCAACGTCCAGTCCGGGGTCGAGTCGAACGCGCCGGTTGTCGCCGCAAAGACCTACACGGTCGTGAAAGGCGACAGCCTTTCCAGGATTGCCAAGCATCTATATGGCAACGCGAACCGCTGGCGCGAAATTTTTGAAGCAAACCGCGATCAGCTCGACAACCCCGACCTGATCCAGCCGGGTCAGGTGCTCAAGCTTCCCGTGGATACAGATTCCAACGACTGATAGTTGCCAGATAATGGAGGTTACGACGATGACGAAACAACGCAGCCAGCATCTCACCCTGTTTGTTGCCATGGCCGGCGCGCTTGCGCTGTCCGCCTGCGGCAAGAAGGAAACACCCGCGCCGGCACCGCCGCCGGTCGTCGCGCCAGCGCCCGCTCCGGTCGCTCCGCCGCCGCCCGTTGCCGCACCGGTTGCGGTTGCATCCGTGGACCTCGGCACAGCAGTCGGCGCAGACCAGAAGATCACATCTCCCGCCACCACGTTCGGTGCGAAGGACACGATCTACGCCGCGGTCTCAACCACCGGCACCGCTGCGAATGCGGCAATCAGCGCCAAGTGGACGTATCAGGATGGCCAGACGGTTAATGAGTCGAGCCAGACCATCGCGCCGACTGGCCCTGCCGTGACCAGCTTCCACATCAGCAAGCCCGATGGCTGGCCGGTCGGCAATTACAAGGTCGAGATCTCGCTCAACGGCACCTCGGCCGCGACCAAGGACTTCAGCGTCAAGTAAGTTCAGGATGGACGCATTCCGTGCCGGCCAAGGGCTCCCAATGGCGCGCAATGGCCGGTGATGCGGGATCCGGTACCATCCCAGGTACAAAGGGCGCGGAGTGATCCGCGCCCTTTGTTTTTGCAACGAATGAAACTCGGCGGCGGCCTCGCGCCTAGCCGAATTCGTGCTCTTCGGCTGCAAACCCGATGGTGACCGCGCCTGCACCCACATTGATCATGCCGGTCACGCTCATCGGCGCTTCAAACATCTCGACCCGGTGCTCGGCGCAGACCCCCTTCAAGGTCTCGTAGCCGGGCAAGGCGCGCATTTCATCGAGATCGCCGCCGTAACTCATGCACATCGTTGGCGTCAGCAGTCCAGCTTTGACCCGCTTCGCCGCGTATTCGAACATCGTCTGCGCGCCATGGTCGAAGCCGCGCACCTTGGCGATCGGCCCGGTATCGCCACGATAGCCGCGCAGCAGCGGTTTGATGTCGAGCGCGGTTCCGAGCGCGGCACTGAACCAGCCGACGCTGCGATCGCCTTTCTTCTGAGCGCGTGCGCGCATGTAATAGAGGTCGCGAGTAAGCATGTAGCCGAAGGTGTTGCGCGCGAGCATTTCGAGGCGTTCGCGCATCTGGCCGGGATTCTGTCCAGCATCGCGCATGCGCACCGCTTCGACGGTAGTAATGCCTTGCGCTGAAAAAAGGTTTTCGGTATCAATCACGCGCATGAGGAACGGACCTGGGACGTTCGCTTCACGCCTGATCGGGCGGTAGTCCTTGAGAATCGCGTAACTCGCCGCACTCGCATTCGCGTGGATCGGGCTGCGCGTCGACGTGATGGTCAGGCAGAACACGCAGTCGTAGTCGAGAACGAGGCGGCTGAGGAACAGGTCCTTGATCTGCTCGACGGTAAACGGTTCGGTCTCGGCGGCGTGGCCGCGGGCGCCGAGCTTCTCGGCAAAAAATCGTTTGGCGATGGCCGGGTCGCGGTCATCCACAAGCACGTCCTCATCGATGCGCACGGTGATGGGCAGGACGGTGATGTGATTGTGCCAGAGGAATTCGGCGGGCAGGTCGCAGGCCGAATCCACCACGATGCCGATACGCATGGAACCCCCTTTGGGCTTGTCCGTCGCGGAATGCGACCGATCACCGCCTGCGGCGTCCGTACCATTGTGCTGCTTCGATTTCTTCCAACGCTATCACGCTCTGCATGAACACCAATCGTGCGGCGCAGCGAAAATGCCGCTCAAGGCGCCGCGCAGTCTTCATTGATGGGCACGAACGCGCGACAATGTACGACCGCGCCGGCCGCGCCCTCCCCGGTCCGCGGCGCCGCCTCCCGGAGAACCCAATGACGCAAGCCTCCCCAACGCCGCCCGCTGGCGGTGCCAAGATCACGATCGAGAACGGTATCCTCAAGGTGCCGGATCAGCCGATCATTCCCTTTATCGAAGGCGACGGCACCGGCCCCGACATCTGGAGAGCCGCCGTCCGCGTCCTCGATGCTGCGGTCCAAAAGTCCTATGGCGGCAAACGCAAGATCCACTGGATGGAAGTGCTGGCCGGCGAGAAGGCGTTCAACGAGGTCGGTAACTGGCTGCCCGACGAAACGGTCTCCGCCTGCCGCGAGTACCTGGTCTCGATCAAGGGTCCGCTGACCACGCCGGTCGGCGGCGGCATCCGCTCGCTCAACGTCGCGTTGCGCCAGATGCTCGATCTCTACACCTGCCTGCGCCCGGTGCGCTGGTTCAAGGGCGTGCCCTCGCCGGTGAAGGACCCGTCCAAGGTCGAGATGACGATCTTCCGCGAGAACACCGAGGACATCTACGCCGGCATCGAATTCCAGGAAGGTACCGATGACGCGAAGAAGTTCGTCGCACTGATCAAGGAGCATTTCCCCGACCGCTACAAGAAGGTCCGCTTCCCGGATACCTCGGGTTTCGGCATCAAGCCGGTATCCAAGGACGGCACCGAGCGCCTTGTGCGCGCAGCGCTGAAATACGCAGTCGACAACGACCGCTCCTCGGTGACCCTGGTGCACAAGGGCAACATCATGAAGTTCACCGAGGGCGCATTCCGCGACTGGGGTTATGCGCTCGCGCAGAAGGAATTCGGCGCGGTCGAACTCGATGGCGGCCCGTGGATGACGTTCAAGAATCCGCAGACCGGAAAGACGATCACGGTCAAGGATGTGATCGCGGATGCGTTCCTGCAGCAGATCCTGCTGCGTCCGGCCGACTACGACGTCGTTGCGACGCTGAATCTCAATGGCGACTACCTTTCCGACGCGCTCGCCGCGCAGGTCGGTGGCATCGGCATCGCGCCCGGCGGCAACATCAACTACGTGACCGGCCACGCAGTGTTCGAAGCGACCCACGGCACCGCGCCGAAATACGCGAACCTCGACAAGGTCAATCCGGGTTCGGAAATCCTGTCCGGCGAAATGATGCTGCGCTACATGGGCTGGACCGAGGCCGCCGACACCATCATCTCCGCGATGGACAAGGCGATCGCAGGAAAGCACGTGACCTACGACTTCGCGCGATTGATGGAAGGCGCAACCGAAGTGAAGTGTTCGGAGTTTGGCGACCGAATGATCGCCGCGATGTGATTCGCTGCGCCGCTGGTGACGAACCGGCGGCGCATTCAGCGGAATCGTATGCACCACGACAGGGACGCCGAGAGCCGCACATTCTTCGATGGGCTGGATCGCCTCAACGTGCCACGCCAGCAACCGCGTCGCGTCCTGGCGGCCCTGCGGCTTCGCCCTGCGTCGATGTCCGCGCGCGAACTGTAGGATTTGCAGCACGGCTTCGACATTGCCATGGCCGACTTGCGCACGCCGGCTTTGTGGCGCGCGCGTGTCCTGTGGTCGCGTGCACGCGAATATGAAGATCAGCCCAAACTTCCCCGACTGCCTCGGCACGATGTCGCGCCGACAACGGCGTCATCGCGTGCAGGAAGATGAATACGACGAACTGCAGCTGGATGGCCGCCGTCGTTTCAAGCGGCCTGTTGCCGATGCTGGTCGCGGGCGCGAACGACCCGTATCGTTCCGGCGTCTGGGTAGAGCGCCTCGATGCTGCGCGCAGCACACGCGACATCGATTGCGCCGACATCGAACGCCGGGTGCATCGGAGCGCCATCGGCCTGATCGCGAACGACGTGTTGTTCGCGCCGCGGTCGACCCTTGGCCTCGAAGTCAGCGTGCGTCAGCGCGGCGACGAACAGCGCCCGAGTTCATGCTGGACGACGACGTCGACCATCCGCTCGCGACGCTGCAACGCAAGGGCGTGTCAGCGGACATGCCGGGGAGGCTATCGACGCTGGTTCCGCACAATTGAGCGCAGTGTTTCAGCAACGCGATCTTTGCTCAGCTGGGAGGAGGTTGCTCGAAGCCATTCTGGAAAATCTCGTCGCCCGCAGGCGGCGGAAGGCAGATGTTGCTTTCGAGGAGATACGTGAACGCTGGGCAGCCGGTGTTGGCCATCACTTCGTGGACGACCGCGGAGAAGGCCTGGCTTGCGGTCAGACGCGTCG
>JBDSNK010000205.1:0-18261 GCA_039915385.1 Dokdonella sp. | reverse complement strand
GGGTCGACGCCAATATTGCGCACGAAGGCCTGATCGATCTTGATGCGGTCGGCCGGGAATCGCTTGATGTAATCGAGTGACGACTGGCCGGTACCGAAATCATCGATCGATATTCCGCAGCCGAGTGCGCGCAAGCCGTGCAGGGTCTCGATCAGGCCCGGAATCGACTTCATGCTGATGCTTTCGGTGAGCTCGAGATCGAGCAGATGCGGGTCGAGCCCGGTTTCCCTGAGCACGTCGGCGACAAACTGGACGAGATTGGGCTGGCGCAATTGCAGCGGCGAAAGATTGACGCCGATGCGCAGTGGCAGCGCGTATCGCAGCTGCCAGCGTCGTGCGTCGCGGCAAGCCGCGCGCAGCACCCACTCGCCGATCGACATGATCAGGCCTGATTCCTCTGCCAGCGGGATGAAAAAGCCGGGGCTGATCATGCCCAGCTCCGGGTGTTCCCAGCGAATCAACGCCTCCATGCCCACGATATCCTCAGTGACGCAGTCGATCTGAGGCTGGTAAAACACACGCAGCTCGCCATTCTTCTCGGCCTGGCGCAATTTTGATTCGAGCGCGAGGCGTTGCTGATGCGCTTCTTCAGGTACGGCGACGTAGGCCTGGTAGTTGTTGCGCCCCATGCCCTTGGCCGAGTACATCGCGACGTCGGCATGCTTGAGCAGGCGTTCGGCGTCGGTGGCATCGTCGGGATAGAAGCTCAAGCCGAGTGACGCGGTCATGCCGAGTTCGAGGCCACCGGCCAATTGCAGGGGTACCTCCATCGCGCGCACGATTTTCTCGGCGATCCGCCCAACGTCGTCGCGCTGCACGATATGGCGCAGAATCAAGGTGAATTCGTCGCCAGCATAGCGCGCCACGGTGTCGGAACCACGCACGCTGTTGCGCAGACGCTTGGCGACCGCCGCGAGCACTTGGTCACCAACTGCGTGACCGAGCGAATCGTTGATGTTCTTGAAACGGTCGAGGTCCACAAACACGACCGCGAACATCTCGCTCGTGCGGTGCGCTTCGTGGATCGCCGAATTGAGGCGATCGTTGAACAGCAGCCGGTTGGGCAGACCGGTCAATGGATCCTTCAGGCCGATCGCTCGTCCCTGTTCGCGCGTGCGGCGCAGTTCGAGTTCAAGCGCAATCGCGTGCGCAATCACGCGCAAGCCGGTGATTGCGGCGCTGTCACTGGCCAGCGCGTCGCGCCGCGCGATCAGCAAGGCGCCCAGGCATGCATTGCGTTCGCCGGTCAGCGGAATGCCGATCATGCATTCCATGCGCCGTTCACGTGTAAACGTGCCTTCGGCCGCAATGCGCCATGCATTCGCCGACTGCAGCACTTCCTGACCCGCCAGCACCTGCTTGAGAATCGGGCTGTGCAAAGGATCCATGCCCTCCTCGACCGGCCCGAAGCGGTGATAGACCACGAGTGGCAGGAATTCGCTGGCCTGATCCGGTGCCGCCTCGACCAACGCGACAAAATCGAGCGCGAGCCAGTCGATCAACGCGTGCAGCGCCACGTTGAAGCCCTCATCGCGCGCGCCGGGCTGGGTCAGCCGGGCAAGTGCGGCGAGCGCCTGCTGGTGATCATTCAATTCGTGGATTTCGCGAAATGTATAGAAATGCACAATGCGCCCATCTTGCACCGCCGGCCGTACGCGCGTCTCCACCGGATAGGTACTTGCGTTCGCATGCGGCTTGCGACCACGCCACTCCACGGCGCCCTCGCTGGCAAGCTTGCGGTTCAATTCGGCACGCCGTTCCGGGGCCAGGATCGCATCGAAATCCGCGACGTTACCCGCGAGCAACTGCGCCCGCGGATAGCCCGATCGCTGCACGAACATCGCATTGACATCGAGGATGCGCCCGTTCGCCGGGTCCACCACTGCCAGCTCATCGAGACTGCCGTCGAAGACGAATTGATAGCGGTCCTCCATCAACTCCGGGACCGCGACGCGCTTCTCCGCCGGGACAGGCGCAGCCAACGCGTTCTTGATCCGCGCCAGGGCTTCGTGCGCGTTGACGGGGCTGCCGATCCAGTCGATCACGCCGGCAGGCTTGTCGGCCTTGCTCCAGTGCAGCCCGCCACGCTTGCGCCCGAGGATGCCGATGATGGGCACCAGGCTCGTCGATGTCCGCTGTTGCAATCCGGCACAGAACGCCAGTGCGTCGCTGGCTTCGCCATGAAATTCGACGAGGATGAGATCGAGTTGCGGGTTTTGTTCGAGGAAGCTGTGCGCCTGCTCGAAATCCTTGGCCGAATAAATGGCTTCGAAACCCTGCGCATCCAGCGTGTCGAACAATTCGCGGCGGTCCTCGCGATCGGACGCAACGATCAATACCGATCCTGGACGTTCAGCGAACATCGTCACTGCACCCAGCGCCCGTCGCGCAGGCGCAGCCTGTGCTGCTGCTCAGTCTGCGCGGTCAGTCGTTCGTACATCCCTTCCAATTCCTCAGGCAACTCGAAATCGCTGCCAACAAACACAAGCTTGCGCTCGTTCGCCGTCTGCATGCGCGAAATACGTCGAAGGAGCAGGGTATCGGCGGACTTGATGAAGCCGTCGAAATCGACGAATAGATAGACGCCGAAATGCATACTCTGCAGCACGTAGCGCAAAGCGTCCGTCAGGCGCTTGGATCCGGGTACATTCAAGCCGCGTTCGCGCAGCGACGCAATGCCGTTTTCGGGATCCCACGCGTATACGGAGGTGCCGCCACGCATGGCGAGCATGCGCATCTGCGCCAGCGTCTCGCCGACATTGGCGCTCTCAAGCACGATCAGATTCTGCTCCGACTGCACGATCCGGTCGAGCAGCTTCTGCGTAACCGACAACTCGCCCTTTGCTTCGATCACGGTCACCCCTTGCAGCTGCCACATTGACCCGGTGCACAGCTTGCCGGGATTATAGCCCTCCTCTCGCAACTTCCCCGGAGCCGGTCATGTTTGAAGGTCTGCGGTTCCAGCACTGGCAGCCCACCAGCGACAACGCCGGCATCGTGGTGCTGACCCTCGATCGGGCCGGCAGTTCAGTCAACGCGCTCGGCCGCGCCGTGCTCGATGAGTTGTCGGAAATCGTCGAACGTCTCTCGTTTGAACCACCGAAGGGTATCGTAATCCGTTCGGGAAAAGCCGCCGGCTTCATAGTCGGCGCGGATATCAAGGAATTCGAGAGCTTCGAGAAGAACGGCACCGTGCTCGATGCGCTTGAAAACGGTCAGCGCATTTTCCAGCGCCTGAGCCGGCTGCCCTGTCCCAGCGTCGCCGCCATCCATGGCGTTTGCATGGGCGGCGGCACCGAATTGGCCCTCGCCTGCCGCTACCGCATTGCTTCGCGCGATGCGTCGACCCGGATCGCCCTGCCCGAGGTCAAGCTCGGCATCTTCCCCGGCTGGGGTGGCTCGGCGCGCCTGCCGCGACTGATTGGAGCGCCGGCCGCGCTGGAGCTGATGCTGACCGGCCGCGCCGCCTCGGCTGACAACGCAAGGGCGATCGGCCTCGTTGACCAGCTGACCTCGCCCGAGCTGCTGCTTGAAGCCGCCAAGGAATTGATCCGCCATCCGCATCCACGTGCATTCACGCAGCGTGCGACCGCCTGGGCAACCAATATCTGGCCGGTTCGCCAGATCCTGGCACCGATCCTGGTCAAGCAAACCGCCGCCAAGGTGCGCAAGGACCAATACCCGGCCCCGTTTGCACTGATCGAGACCTGGCGCCGCGGCGGCACAAGCCTCAGCCAACGCCTGAAACTTGAGGCGCGCGCAGTCGCCAGACTTGCAACGACTCCGACAGCGCGCAACCTGATCCGCGTCTTTTTCCTGCAGGAGCGCCTGAAATCGCTCGCCGGCAGCGCCGAACACGGCATCAAACATGTGCACGTCGTCGGGGCCGGCGTCATGGGCGGCGACATCGCCGCGTGGTGCGCGCTGCGCGGCTTCGAGGTGACCTTGCAGGATCGTGAGATGAAGTACGTGCAGCCGGCACTGGATCGCGCCCGCGACTTGTTCACCAAAAAACTGAAGACCCCTGCGCGCATCGAGCCGGCATTGGCACGCCTCAAGGCCGATGTCGAAGGCAGCGGGATTGCCATCGCTGACCTCGCCATTGAAGCAATCTTCGAGAACGCGGAGGCCAAGGAGGTGCTTTACCGCGCTACCGAGCCGAAAATGAAACCGGATGCGCTGCTTGCGACCAACACGTCGAGCATTCCGCTCGACGAATTGCGTGGCGCGGTGCAGACACCGACACGCTTCCTCGGCCTGCACTATTTCAATCCGGTCGCACTGATGCCGCTGATCGAGATCGTGCGCCACGACGCGCTGGACCCGGCGATCGAAAAGCGTGCCCTTGCATTCTGCAAGGCGATCGACAAGCTGCCGGTACCGGTTGCGGGCACGCCGGGCTTTCTCGTCAACCGCATCCTGATGCCGTACATGCTCGAAGCCGCGCGCGCTTGCAGCGAAGGCATACCCGGCCCCGTCATTGACAACGCAGCGAAGAAGTTCGGCATGCCGATGGGACCGATTGAACTGATCGACACGGTCGGCCTCGACGTTGCGGCCTCGGTGGGCGCTGAGCTTGGCCCGTTTCTTGGCCTGGACATCCCGCCTGCGCTGGGCGAACTTGTCAGCGGCGGCAAACGCGGAAAAAAAGATGGCCAGGGCTTCTACACGTGGGAGAACGGCAGGCCGAAGAAGCCTGACGTGGATCCGACCTACGTCGCTCCGGATGATCTCGAGGATCGCCTGATCTTGTCGATGCTCAACGAAGCAGTCGCCTGCCTGCACGATAAGGTCGTCGACGACGCCGACCTGCTCGATGCCGGAGTGATCTTCGGCACCGGCTTTGCGCCGTTCCGCGGCGGCCCGATTCAGCACATTCGCGCGGTCGGAGCCGATGCGCTGAAGGCCCGACTGGAATCACTGGCGCAGAAATACGGACCGCGGTTTGCAGCGCGGCCAGGCTGGGACAACCCGGACCTGCGCGGCTGACGTTGCGTATGCGGCTCAGCATGCACGCAAGCCAAGGAACGATGTCGCCGGCCGAGAACAAGGAAGGACGTTTGCCGACCCTGCTTTCGTGGTTGCTTTGGCCCACGATCTACGGCGCTGGCCTGCTCGGCGTGCACGAAGCGTTGACCAGCGCGCATCCGCTGCTGTGGTTCAACGTCGTCTACGCGTCGGTCGCGCTCTCAATCGGCATCCTCGAACGCCTGATGCCGCATGAAGTGCGCTGGCTCAAAGCCGATGGCGAGACACGAAACAATCTCGCCCATACCTTGTTGACGAAAGGGCTGGTGCAGATCGCCGTTGCTGTTGTGACGACGCTGACGATGCTGACGGCCACCGCCGTTGAATCGGCGAATCGCGCGATGCCACTGTTTTGGCCGCAGCACTGGCCGCTGTTCGCACAGGTCGTGCTCGGTCTCGCGATCGCCGAACTCGGTCTGTACGCTGCGCATCGAATCGCGCACGAATGGCCGTCGTTCTGGCGTTTCCATGCGCTGCATCACAGCGTGACGCGGCTGTGGGTCATTAACACAGGGCGTTTTCACATCGTCGACACCTGCTTCAAGGCCGTGCTCGGCCAGGTACCTCTGTACATCCTCGGCGCGCCCCTGCCGGTGTTTCTGTGGATCAGCGCGGTAACAGCGATTACCGGACTGCTCACGCATTGCAATATCGTCATGCGTACCGGACCGCTCGACTACGTGTTCAGTACACCCGGCCTGCATCGCTGGCATCACTCGCGCATCCCCGCCGAAGGCAATCGCAACTACGGCGAGAATTTCGTGTTGTGGGATCTGCTGTTCGGCACCTATTTCAATCCGCCGCGGCGACCACCCGCGGATATCGGTATTGATGGCCGCATCGCTTCAGGATTCCTGCGTCAGCTCGCGCAGCCGTTCAGCGCCGCGGGTGCGCGCGCAATTGCCGGTGACGGAACTGCATCCAACAGCTGAGCAGCGACTCCGTTTAAAGCGACCACAAATCCTTGCCGAAGCGCACGCCGTCCTCGCTGTTCGAATACAGCTCCGGCACGTCGGCAATCTCCAGATAGCCGAGCCGGCAGTAGAACGCACGCGCCGCGAGGTTCGCGGCGCGCGCCTCGAGATAGATGCAGCCAGTGCCCGCGGTCAGTGCCGTCGTTTCCAGCCAGTCGATCAGATCACGACCAATGCCCCTGCGTCGCTGTGCGGCCGCCACGGCGAGCAGAAGCAAATGCGCTTCCTCGTCCTTGTACTGCATGATGGCGAAACCGGCGAGCTGACCTTTCTCGCGCGCGACGGCGACGTTGATCGCAGGGTCGCGGATCACGCGCAGGATGCGTGGCGGCGTCCAGCGCCAGGCAAGACCGTCTTCGATCAAGTCGCGCGACATCATCGCAATCGCTCGCGCGTAGGCGGGCGTCGCCAATCCTATTTCGCGATCGACGATCAACTGCCTGCTCCCGCATCCGAAGACTGGAAGAGGAAAGCGCTCATCCCGTCGTCTTGCCGGCTTTCGCCAGCCCCGAATGACGTACGTCCTTGCCGCGCACGAGATACAGCACGAACTCGCACAGATTCTTGCAACGATCGCCAATGCGTTCGAATGAACGCGCGCACCAGAGCCTGTCGAGTTCAACCGGAATCTGCTGCGGCAGTTGCTGCATACGCGCAACCAGAGTCGCGGACAGCTCCCGATAGATGGCGTCCAGACGACGATCTCGATGCATCACGTCGAGTGCGAGATGCTCGTCGAGTCGTGCGAATGCATCGAGCGCGCCGCGCAGCATGTCACGCGCGCACTGACCGAGTTCGGCCAATGATACTGTCAGATCCTCGCCACCTTCCTCATCGAGCAGGCGTTCGCCGATGCGCGCAATGCGTTTGGCTTCATCACCGATGCGCTCCAGATCGGCGAGCATTTTCATGACCGCCAGCACGAGACGCAGATCCGATGCCGCGGGTTGGCGCCGCGCGAGGATGAAGGCGCATTGCTCGTCGATGGCCAGCTCCGCCGCATTGACCTGCTGCTCGCGCTCGCGAATATCGGAGCTCGCGGCAGCATCCCGCCCTACCAGCACGTGCAAGGCGGCCGCGATCTGCTCTTCAACCAGGCCACCCATCGCGAGCACCTGGCGACGCACGTCCTCGATCTCGCTGTTGAACTGGCGGGAGATGTGTTGTGAAAGATGGAGTCGGTCCATGAGCGGGAATCGGGAATCGAATGCTGGAGCTTGAGCCCTCCCCTTCAAGGGGAGGGTTGGGTGGGGATGGTGCAGATTGTGCACTCAAACTCATGCACTGATACGGCGAGTACGGTCCATGATGACGGAGGATTCACCCATACCGCCCCGTAATGAAATCTTCGGTCTGCCGCTGCAGCGGATTGGTGAACAGCGCGTCGGTGTCGCCGAACTCGATCAACCGACCCTGATGCAGGAATGCGGTGAAGTCCGACACCCGCGCAGCCTGCTGCATGTTGTGGGTGACCAATACGATCGTGTGGCGCCGCGCCAGTTCGTGCAGCAATTCCTCGAAGCGCAAGGTAGCTGCCGGATCGAGCGCGGAACCTGGTTCGTCAAGCAGCAGAATCTCGGGCTCCACAGCGATCGCGCGAGCAATGACCAGACGCTGTTGCTGGCCCAGTGAAAGGCTGAGCGCACTGTCGTCGAGCCGCGAAGCGACTTCATCCCAGAGGGTCGCAGCCTTGAGCGCTGCCTCGATGCGTTCGTCGAGTTCGCGCCGGCGCTTGATGCCGAGCAGGCGCAAGCCGTAAGCGACGTTGTCGTGCACCGAGAGCGGAAACGGATTCGGGCGCTGAAACACCATGCCGACACTTCGACGCAAGTCGTGCACGATTGTGTCCTTCGCATATGCATCGATCTGCCCAACCAGCACGCGGCCGCTGACACGGCAGTCAACAATCTCGTCGTTGAGTCGGTTCAGGCAACGCAACAAACTCGATTTGCCACATCCGCTGGGTCCAACCAGTGCAGTGATGCGGTGGGCGGGAACGTCGAGATTGATGTCGTCCAGCGCTTGGCGCGGGCCATACCAGGCTGACAGCGCTTCAGTGCGCAAGGCCAGCTCGACGCGCCGCGTGATCGGCGCATTTGCAGGGGAGGACGAAGTGGAAGCGGGCACAGTGCTCAACATCAAGGCTCTCGGTTTACGATGGACTCGTCTCAGTTTTCAAGCGATCGATAGCGCTCACGCAGACGATTGCGCAGCAGGATCGCGGACAGGTTCAACGCGATGACGACCGCGACCAGCAAGGCCGCGCAAGCATAAGCGCGCGGCACGCCGCGGATCGTATCGGAGCTGGCGAGCGCCGTGTCGTAGACCGCGAACCCAAGATGCATGAATTGTCGCGATGGATGCAGGTACGGAAAACTCCCGTCGATCGGGAGGGCCGGCGCAAGCTTGACCACACCGACCAGCATCAACGGTGCAACCGCGCCGGCTGCACGCGCGATCGCAAGGATAAGACCCGTCAACAGAGCTGGACGCGCCGCCGGCAACAGCAATCGCCACAAGGTTTCATCGCGCGTTGCGCCGAGTGCGAGCGAGCCGTCGCGCAAGCTGGCCGGAATGCGCGCCAGACCTTCCTCGACGCTGACCACGACAACCGGCACCGTGAGCAGGGCCAGCGTCAGGGCCGCCCAAAGCAGGCCGCCGCTACCGAACGTCGGCACGGGCAGACGATCGGCATAGAACCAGCGATCGATGCCGGCGCCGATGCCGTGCACGAACAAGCCCAGACCGAGCACGCCATAGACGATCGAAGGGACACCAGCAAGCGTGTTGATCGCAGATCGCACGAAGCGAACGCCGACTCCCCGGCGCTGATGCAGGTAGATCGCAGTGGCCACGCCAAGAGGCATTACCATGATGCTCATCAGCAGCACCAGCACGACGGTACCGATCAACGCCGGCAGCACACCGCCAGCGAGATTCGACGACGACGGCGACGTACCCAAAAAACGCCCGACGTTGCGCAGGAACACGCCGCTCCTGGAGAAGAATCCAAGCGCGTTCGGGTGCAGGGTATCCAGAACTGCTGCGGGTTTGCTCGCGCTGTCGGACAAGGCATCTGCACTCGGCCCTCGATCCCGCCCGAACAACTGGCGACCATCGATCAACGTAATCGCGATTGCATCCGTCGGCTGCGAGCGCGCGACGATGTCCGTTTTGCTTATGCGCCGATAGGCCTCTCCAATACGATCGATTTCGCTGGTGCGCAAAGCGATCGAGCCATCCTCCACAGCGACGATTTCGCCGAGCAAGACCTGCCCATCGCGCAGTTGCAGTTCACTGACGCGTGCTGGCCACAAGGGTTCGAGGCCTGCTACCGAAAGGAAGCCGAGCAAGGCGACGAGCGTGGCGAGGCAAAGGCCCGTTGCGCCGCCCAGCAGC
The DNA here is from genome assembly GCA_039915385.1 of Dokdonella sp. Lineage (GTDB taxonomy): Bacteria > Pseudomonadota > Gammaproteobacteria > Xanthomonadales > Rhodanobacteraceae > Dokdonella_A. The sequence continues at coordinate 8,860 of JBDSNK010000205.1, read as the reverse complement.
CACGTTGTCGCATCGCCGCTACGCCGCTTCACGCTGCGTGCGCGCCAGCGCGCAACCGACGACGCAAGCGTTCACGCACGATCTCGGCAAGCGCGCTCAAGCTCAACGTCAACAGCAGCAGTATCAATGCGGCAAGGAAGAGACTGCGATAGGCGCTGCTCGCAGGAGCGGCCTCGGGCATTCCCAGCGCAAGGCCTGCACTGATGGAACGCAAGCCGATCAGTGGGTCGAAGCCGCCAACAGGGGTGTTGCCGCTCGCCATCAGCACGATCATCGTTTCACCGAGGCAACGTGAGACACCAAGCATGGTCGCCGCGACCAGGCCGGAGCCGGCTGCCGGCAACAGCACTGATGTCAGTGCCTGCCAGCGCGTGGCGCCCAATGCAAAGGCTGCTTGTGTGTGCGCGCGCGGTACCAGGAACAGCGCATCCTCGGCGACGGAAAACACCAGCGGCAGCGATGCGAAACCGAGCGCCAGTCCGACAAGCGCCGCATTCCAAGGGCTCGATGGCACGATGGCAACCGCGTCATGCCGGGCGCAGATCGTGACCGCCACGGCAACGACGGCAATCAGAAGCGGCAGCAGCCACAACGGCAGCCATCCCGCGTTGCGAATGCGCGCGCCGAATGCCATTCCGGCGGTGAGCAATACCGCCGGCAGCAAGACAATCAAGGAGAGCACCGTCGCGACATGGATTTTCAGCCACGGGGCGATCGTCGCCACTGCGATAAGGCCGAGCACCACGGTCGGCACTGCGTCGAGAATCTCGAGTGCCGGCTTGATCCATGCGCGCAGACGCGGCGCGCAAAAATGCGCCGTGAACATTGCGACCGCCAGCCCGAGCGGCACAGCGACAAACACCGCACAGGCCGCTGCGCGCAGGGTGCCGCCCAAAAGTAGGCACAGGCCTTGCCAGTCAAGGTCCGAAAGCGCAGCCCATGGCAGCAATCGGGCAACCAGGAAAAGGGGAATCGCCATCAACCCGGCGAGCACGAGCATCGTACCGGTGTTGACCAGAAGGGCCAGGAGACTCCCCCGACGCAGGCGAGCGCGCGCACCCGACCGGATAAAGTCGGGGCTCAGGAAGGGATCACAAGTCGGTGGATCGACGGGCATTCGTGCACGCTAGGTGGAGCAGATGACAGTGTTGTGACAACCTCGGACGCGACTGTCATTGATCTGCCATTCCAGCGCAACACGCGCTTCAAGGTCACACGCCAGCCTAGCCGCGTCGAAAACCACGGCCCTATCCAGCGCATGCGTGTCGCGATCGTCACTGAAACTTGGCCTCCGGAGATCAACGGCGTCGCCTTGACCGTGCAGTCGCTTGCGCGTGGCTTGGCCATCCTCGGTCATGCGGTCGAGCTGGTGCGCCCGCGTCAGGACGACGAGACGGTCAACCCCGATGATCCTTTGGAACAGGTATTGATGCCGGGTGCATCCGTGCCCCGCTATCCGGGTCTGCGCTTTGGTCTGCCGGCGCACCACGCCCTGCATCGGCGCTGGTCGGATCGTCGACCCGATGTACTGTATATCGCAACCGAAGGCCCGCTCGGCCTGACGGCGCTTGGCGCCGGGCGCCGCCTCGGCATTCCGGCCTGCACCGGATTCCATACCCGTTTCGACGACTTCGCCAGCCACTATGGCCTCGGCTTTCTGACGCCGATCGTATTCGCCTACCTGCGGCGTTTTCACAATCGCGGCTGCGCGACCTTGGTGCCCACGGCAGAACTGGCCGAATTTCTCGGCGCGCACGGATTCCGCGACGTGCGCCTTCTGCGTCGGGCCGTCGATACCGAGCTGTTCCATCCAAAGCATCGCGACTCTGCGCTGCGCGCCGAATGGGGCCTGGCACCCGGCGATCTTGCGGTCATCCACGTCGGTCGACTCGCACCGGAAAAGAACCTCCCACTCGCAGTCCGCGCGTTCGATGCAATCCGGGCAACGCATGCACGCGCGCGCTTCATCATTGTCGGCGATGGCCCATCGCGCGCGGGCCTGGCCGAGGCGCATCCAGAGATCGTCTTTGCAGGTATCCGGCGCGGCGCAGACCTTGCGCGGCACTATGCGTCGGGTGATCTTTTCCTGTTCCCGAGCATGAGCGAAACCTTCGGCAACGTGACGCTCGAATCGCTCGCGAGCGGTGTGCCGGTCGTCGCGTTCGACTACGGCGCCGCGCATGCGCACATCCATGATCCGCTGGCCGGAATCTGCGCGGCAATGGCCGACAGCGACGCGTTCATCGCGGCCGCCATGGCGCTCGCAGCGCAGGTGCAGCCCTGTATCGACAGCGACGTGACTATCGTGCGTGACGCTGCACGCGCGACTGTTGCGTCCCTGAGCCCGATCAGCGTCGCTACCCATCTTGCCGCACTGCTCGGCGAGCTTTCACTGCAGAGGGCGGCATGACCACCTGGCAACGCATCGAAATGGGTAGTGGCGAACGACATCTGTGCCTGGCGATGAACCGCTGGGGAGCACGTCGTGCGCTGACAGTCTTCTTCAGCCGGATAAGCCGCCTTGGCGACGGAACTTTCTGGTACGCGCTCATTGCGCTGATGGCAGCGCTTGGTGGATTGCGTGGTCTGCATGCAGCCCTGCACATGACCTTAGTCGGCCTCCTCGCCGCCCTCATGTATCGCAGCTTGAAACGCTGGACCCGCAGACCGCGACCATTTCGCATGCACGCCGACATTACCGCGTACATCCTGCCGCTGGATGAATTCAGCTTTCCGTCGGGGCACACCTTGCATGCCGCCAGCTTCAGCCTGATCGCATCGGTGTACTTTCCGTGGCTAGCACCGGTGCTACTGCCGTTCACGCTGCTGGTCGCAATGTCACGCGTGGTGCTCGGTCTGCACTATCCGAGCGATGTGATCGCGGCGACGCTTATAGCGTGTGGACTCGCGGGCGGTTCACTGTGGCTGGCGCCGGCGAACTGGCTCACCTGACAGCATTACATTACCTCGACCTGCGCGCGAGTCATCGAAGGCCGCGATCGATCAGTGAATAGATCGACGCTCAGTCACTATTGAGCTCAAGCGCAGGACGCCTCAGCCGCTGTCACAGCGCAGGCCACGAATAGCTCGTTTTCCTGCGCTGTGCCTGGCAGAGACTGCGCACGCGATGCACCATGCGTAGAGTGGACATTCCACGTCGTGGCGGACGGAGATGCCAACGCGCCCCATAGCGGTGTCGCATAACTTGGGCGCATCGGCTGCCTCGATGACAGCCGCACCGCGCTCAATACCGGGCTCGATCTTTTTGTCCTGCAACGCGAGCCTGGCGACACTCACTCAGTCGCGATGCGAACACCGTGAAAACGTCGAGCGCACCGATTGCATATTTCGCGGCGGCAACCCGGCTGCTTTCGCAGGTTCCAGTGCGCGCAACCAGAACGACAGGGAATGGGCGCTGATTTCCTGGCAACCGACCTCCTGCCAATCGAGCGAGCACATCATGTCGTGCTGGCGCCGATATCCGCGCTTGATCCAGAACAGGTCGTTCGAGCGCGTGCCATCGCCGCGACGCGGGTCGTTGTTGTCGCGTTCGAGCGAGCAGAACGCCGTCATCGTGAACCCGCCAACATTGCGCGCGTAGCGCTCCCGCTCATCGAAGAAACGATGACCGAGCCCGTAGCCGCGGTAGTCGGCCAGGAGGACGGATTCGCCGAAATAGAATACGTTTGCCAGCCTGATCTGCTGTTGCAGAAATGGCAGCTGAAAGGCCGCGGTCTCATCCGCCAGCGGGATACCCGTCGACGCACCGATGACCTGCTCGCCATCGAACGCGAGCACGAACAGACTGCCCGGCGACTGTGCGTACGTAGCCAGATACTTCTTGTCGTACTCGCGATCTCCGGCGTAGAGGTAAGGCCAATCGCGAAAGACCGTGATGCGCAGGTTCGCGACGGCATCGAGATGCGCGGCGATCTGGACTCCACTGAACGTACGGACGTCAAACATTGGATTCACGCTGGTTGCTCCCTGAGAAACATGCGAAAATCGTGCCTATCGTCACCATTTCCTCCGAGGCGACGACCAGCGCTCGCACAATCCCTCCCATCCTTACCATTCCAGCCGGACTCCTCCACCCGAACTACAATGGGCGAGCCATGACCGCAATCACCCTGCTCGATTGCGCTGCTATGTCGGTGACCGACTACACGTGCAGCGCCGGCCCGCACGACCAGCCGTTCTCCGAACTGCACACGCGCCATTCCATTGCCTATGTCCGGCGCGGTAGTTTCAGCTATCACACACGTGGCAATGCGTTCGAACTCGTCGCTGGCTCGGTGCTGGTCGGTTATGCCGGCGACGAATTCATGTGCACACATGATCACCACGTCTGCGGCGATGAGTGCCTGTCGTTCCACTTCACACCGGAGCTGGTGCAGTCGATCGACGACCGCGGCAAAATCTGGCGATCGGGAAGCCTGCCGCCACTGGCCGAACTCGTCGTGCTTGGCGAGCTTGCGCAAAGCGCGGCGAATGGCAGCAATGACATCGGCATGGAAGAAGTGGGCCTGTTGTTTGTCGCGCGTTTCGCCGAACTCGCCGGCGGACGCGAACGTGATACGGCGCTGCCTCGGGCGATCGACCGCCGCCGCGCCGTGGAGACTGCGTTATGGATGGACGCAAATTCGCACCAGCCGATAGACCTCGACGCTGCGGCGCGCGAGAGCGGACTGAGCAGCTTCCATTTCCTGCGCGTGTTTGCCAGTACGCTCGGGGTAACGCCGCATCAATACCTCGTGCGCTCGCGCCTGCGCAAAGCGGCGCGTCTGCTCGCCGAGGACTCACGATCGATCACCGATATCGCGCTCGACGTCGGCTTCGCGGATCTTTCGAACTTCGTCCGCACTTTCCGGCGTGCGGCTGGACTCTCGCCGCGTCGGTTTCGCGAGTCAGCCAACTATCCATCCCTGAAGGGTGACCGCAAGATTCTCCAAGAACGGCTGGCACTGCACGCGCAACACTGATCTCCCACGACGGAGATCATCCATGTACGACCATATCGGCTTGAAAGTGAAAGACCTCGAAGCGAGCGTCCGCTTCTACGAGCAGGCGCTGGCGCCGCTCGGGCATATCCTCGGTTCACGCGACGCGGGCAGTGCCGGTTTCGGTCCCGCAGGCGCACCTGCGCTATGGCTCTACGCAAGCGATTCAAAGGCCGTCGCTGCCACACATGTCGCGTTCCGCGCCGCTGATCGCGCCGCCGTCGACGCGTTCCATCGCAACGGTATCCAAACCGGCGGCCGTGACAACGGACATTCTGGTCTGCGCGAGGGCTACAGCCCCACCTACTACGCCGCCTTCCTGATCGACCCCGACGGCAACAACGTCGAAGCTGTCCATGGAACCTGAGTGCGCGCTGCTTTTTTCAATGGCACCTTCCGATCCGACTGCAGGAAATTCCATCATGTCGAATACTTTTTCGCTTGCACTGGCAACCACGATTTCGATTTTATTTTCCGGCTGTGCATCGAGCGCAAGCGCAACTGTCGTCGGCGATCAGAAAGCCGTCGCCACACTCGACACCCAATACCAGCTCGCGGTGAAGAACAGCGATAGCGTAACGATGGCGCGCATCCTTGCCGACGACTTCATCCTGGTCACCGGCAACGGCAAGCACTTCGGCAAGACGGAGCTACTGGACGAGACGCATGGCAAGGTCGTCTACGAGCATCAGGAAGATTCCGAACAGGTCGTGCGCGTTTGGGGCGATACAGCGGTGGTGACCGCATTGCTGTGGTCGAAGGGGACGGACTCCGGCAAGGCGTTCGAACACAAGCTCTGGTTCAGCGACTTTTACGTGCGCACACCATTGGGATGGCGCTACGTGTTCGGGCAGGCTTCGCTCCCGTTGCCGAGATCACCCTGATGCGGGGAGCGTCGCTGGACAATCCAGCGCGCCGCGCCCTCGCCTGCCATGCGTCCGCTGGCGAAACACGCGCTCAGGAGATAGCCGCCCGTCGGCGCCTCCCAATCGATCATTTCACCGCAGAAAAAGACACCGGGCGACGCCTCCGCCATCAGGTCGTCATCGAGCGCATCGAAGCGCACGCCACCGGCGCTGCTGATCGCTTCATCGAGCGGGCGCGGGCGCTGCAACGTCAACGGCAGTGACTTGATCGCCGCAGCGACACGCGCTACATCCTGTTGCGCGGTTTTTGAAAGCACTTCGTAGAGCAGTCCCGCCTTGACGCCTTCGATACCGGCATGGCGTCGCAGATGCTCGCTCAACGAACGACCGGTGCGCGGGCGTGCAAGATCGCGCATGAGACGTTCGAGATCGCGACCGGGCGCCAGATCGAGATGTATCCGTGCGGGGACCCCGGCTGCAATCGCGTCGCGCAGGAACGCGCTGAACGCATAGATCAAACTTCCTTCGACGCCGTGCGCAGTGACGACGAACTCGCCTTGTTTGCGTCGCGTCGAGCCGCTCGTGTCCCGCCAGTCGATCACGACGGGCTTGACCGGATGCCCAGCGTAGCGTGACGCGAAATGTTCACTCCACGCCACATCGAACCCGCAATTCGACGGCGCCAGCGGCGCAACAGCAATGCCGCGATCTTCGAGTAGCGGCGGCCACGTTCCCGTCGACCCCAGCACCGGCCAGCTACCGCCACCCAGAGCGAGTACGACCGCATCGGCAGCGACGGCGACCGTCTCGCCGGCATGGAGAAAGCGCACGGCACCGCTCGCGTCCCAGCCCTGCCAATCGTGATTCATGTGAAAGCGGACACCGCTCGCGCGCAGCCGTCGCACCCAACCGCGCAACAAGGGCGCTGCCTTGAGGTCCTGCGGAAACACGCGCCCGGAGGTGCCCACGAATGTCTCGACACCCAGCTCGCGCGCCCACGCACGCAACGCCTCGGCATCGAATGCGCGCAACCAGCGCGTCACTTCCGCCTGGCGCGGTCCATAGCGGGCCACGAACGTATCGAACGAGTCGGAGTGCGTGAGGTTGAGCCCACCCTTGCCCGCAATGAGGAACTTGCGCCCGACCGAACCCATGCGGTCGTAGACATCAACCTCGACGCCGGCTGCACGCGCGGTCTCCGCCGCCATCAGTCCGGCGGGGCCGCCGCCGATGATCGCGAGCGATGGTTTCCTGTCTCTTGTGATCGGCATGCAAACGTTCAAGCGCCGACCTCGACAAGCCAGTCCCGCAGTTTGCAATCGTTCGTCATGCTCGTGATGCGGCCCTCGCGACTGTCGAAGAATGCGCCGAACGGCATTGCATGGTTCTGACCGTGAGCGGGCGGCAAACCCTCTTCGGCGACCTTGTAGCAGCGGTGCACTGCATACTCGACCGCGGCGCGCGCGCCGTGCGAACAGCTTGTGGAGACGACATTCCGCAATTGCTCGGCGTAACAACGGTCCATTTGCACAAGAAGAGCCCTGAATGCTTCAAGCCCGCGTTCGCGCGAACCCCGATTGAAGCGGTGCACGACGGAGTCGTCGAGCAGACCGACCACTGCCTCCCACTCGCCTCTATTGAATGCCTCGTAGTAGTTCTCGATCAAGCTGCGTGTGTCGTGCATGGCGTGACATCATCCGGCGGTGCGTTGAGCCTGGCGACGCGCCTGGGCGCATCAATCTCGGGTCATTGTCCGTTTCATCGCCGCCGAGCGCGCCCGGTGCGACAAGTTGGAGCAGATATCGTAACTCGCGCCGATCGCCAATGATGTCGCCGCCATCCCGAGAGACGCCGTCCCGCCGCCGATGAAGCCGGCCAGACAAATTTCGCGGCCACAGGGAATGCTGCACAGGTTCCCGGCAACCAGTAGACGAAACTCATCTCGGCGTTTTCTGCCAAAACTAGCGGATAAAATGATGGGGCGCGCCACTCCCGTGGAACGCCCAGAACAAGCCGAACGCGACCCAGAACATCTTCTTGAGACTACGGCCGAGTAACCATGTGACACCGATTGCGAGCAGGACCGGCAAGTATTTCTCGAGCATCTGGCGCTGCGGAGCGGAAAGATTCGGGATCTGGACGTTCATGGCGATCTCCTGCGCACCGGAATGGGTGCGCGACAATCATCACGATTCCGAGTGCCTGAAATCAGGCGCAAGCGTCAGCGATCCCCGGTGACGCCTGTCATGCGTAGTTGCTTCAAGTTCGCACATGCGCTTCGCGTCTGACAGATCGGTTGCCGCCAGATCGATGGCGCCGTCCATGGAACCACGCGTCGAGACGAGACGAGTACCCGCGACGGGACGCTCGTCACCGCCACTGGAATCAGACCGGCATCGCCGCCGGCCACTGCGATTCGGCCACTCTCGACCATCAAGGCGAACCCAAACAGCCGGCGCTCAAAACTCGTGGCAATATTTGCCGCCGATCTAGGGGCGCGACCTCCCGCGGGATCTGAAAGCGCGGGCGCAGACCCATATCCGCATCGGCTGTTCCGGGACTCAAGCCCGCAGCGCGATCCGATTGGCCGTAGGCGTTGAATTCGACGCGCGGCTGCGGGACCACACGAAACGCCGGCGCGAAATTGCAGGCGGAAGATTCAGCGGTTCACGCCGCCTAAGCATTAGGTGCAGGCATGCCCGCACGCGCTTTAGAGGACGGGGGCTGTTCAACGTTGGCACGACGATCGAGAATGGGGCGCGTGGCGACTTCATGCACGCCAACGCCATCGATCGGACCGACACCGGTGCGACATTGTTGAAGAGCGGACTCCTCCATCATCCATGAACTACCGCCACGCCTTCCACGCCGGAAATTTCGCCGATGTCTTCAAGCACGCGATCCTGATTGCGCTGCTGGAGGCGCTGAAGGCGAAGCCGGCGGCATTCTGCTATGTCGATACGCACGCCGGACGCGGCCGCTATGACCTGCGCG
>JBDSNK010000195.1:0-8299 GCA_039915385.1 Dokdonella sp. | reverse complement strand
GCGCGCGCTATTTCGCCAGCCACTCATGCACGCTGACGCGCGAGGCACGCTGCAGATGCAAAGGGTCGCGCGACGCGATCTCGCTCGCTTCGTCGAGCGTCTCGGCGCGCAGCAAGTAGGCGCCGCCGGACTTATCGGTGAAGCCGCCGGAAAGTTCGACGCGATCGGCGGCGCGCAGTTCCGCGATGAATTGCATGTGCGCGTCGACAAGGGAAATATCGAAATCCGGTTCGCGCATCACGAGGACGAGGTAGCGATTCATTGGCGAGACTCTTGTGCACAGGGGATGCGCGCATGGTATCCGCTGACGCGAGCGCACGAAGGAAAATACTGCGCCGTGTCACGAAGCGTATCAAGCGATGCCAAGGCCCTCGATGGAGCCAATCGCGTCGCCATCGAATCCTGCAAGATCCGCAAACACGCGACCGCGCTCCGCATAGTCCTTGAACTGATCGAAGCTCGGCGCACCCGGCGACAGCAGCACCACGCCGCCAGTCGGTGTTGCAGAACGAGCGGCTGCAACTGCTTCGGCGAGTTCGGCAACGGATTCGAGTTGATACTCTCCGCCCTCGGCGCGCAACACGTCGCAAATGCGTGCACCGTTGGCGCCCATGGTGATGATTGCGTGCGGAGGCACCTCATGCACCGCTTTCGCGAACGTGCGCCAATCGAGGCCGCGATCATGACCACCGACGAGGACGGTGATCGCGCGACCAGGGAAACTCGCGAGTGCTTCGAGGGTCGCCTGCGGTGTCGTTGCGATGCTGTCATCGACGAAGCTGAGGCCATCGCGCTCGCCAAGTGTCTGCAAGCGATGCGGCAGCGGCTGGAAATTCGCCACAGCCGCTGCGCTGGAAACCGCATCTTCGCCAGCGGCTTCGATCGCCGTGAGCGCTGCGCACAGGTTCATCGCATTGTGCGCTCCGGGCAACGGTGAAGAAGCAAGGTCGAAGACGCGCTGCGCGCCGCGCGAAATCGCGTGATCAGCCGCATGCCAGCTACCCGCGTCACCGAACACGATCCGCTGCGGATGCGCGTGCAGACGCGATTGAAGCTCAGGCTGCAGCGAATTGGTCACAAGGATTTTCGCGACGGCGGCAAGCGCGAGTTTGTCGTCGGCATAGCGTTCGCGCGATCCGTGCCAGTCCAGATGTTCTTCGTACACGTTATTGATGACGCCGACCTCGACCGCGCTGGCCTCGCGCGTCTGGAAGCTCGACAACTCGACCACCCACCAATCCGGCAGCTGCGTCGGATCGAGCAGCTCCAGCAGCGGCAGGCCGATGTTGCCGGCGAGTGCGACGCGGCGTCCGAGCGATCGAAGCAGATGCGCAATCAACGCACTGACCGTGCTCTTGCCCTTCGTGCCGGTGACCGCGATGACGCGCGCTTCGGGATGTTCGGCAAACCACAGCGCGGTGCCGGAAGTGAAATGCGTACCGTTGTGCTGCGCCTCGAAAATCTCCGCTCGATACGCGCTGATGCCGGGCGACTTGATCACGATATCGAATGCGGACAGCGATGCCGCCGTTGGATGGCCGGCGACGATCGTCAGGGCATCGCGGCTGAAGCCGCTCACATCGGACTTCATTGCCGATGGCGGTGAGAGCGACGGATGTTGTGGGAGCGGCTTCAGCCGCGAGACCTCTTCATCGAGCGCAAACGCTTCCACCTCGCTGCAGAACAAGGTCACCTGCAGATCCGGCAGGCGCGCATGCAACGCAGCCAGAGCCCCGCGGCCCTCGCGGCCGAAACCCCAGACCGCGACCTGCTTGCCGACAAAATCAGCGATGCGCATTGACGAGCTGCAGCAGGTGTTGCGGAATGCGGTGCTCGCCCGCTGGAACGAGCAAGGGAGCCAGGGCCAGTTCGCTGGCATCAAGTTGCGGCGCGACCTCGTCCGCGAAGCGCGCGACCGTTGCATCCTCGCGCCACTCCGCGCGGCCTACCAGCGTCTGCATGGCCGTACGCGATTCGATGCCTTCGCCAACACATTCGAATGGCTTGTGCTCGCGGAACTCCATCAGCGCGTCGAATGCAGGCGCGAGGCTTGCGTCATCAAGCAGGTTGCGACCGAAGATCGTGAGCAGGCGCGGCTTGGGCATGAAAGGTGCGAGCGCAAGGAAGACGAAATGACATTTAGGACACTGCCCGCACCAGCGGTCGGCAGGCTTCGGCCCGAGGATGCGGAAGTTGCGATTGCAACTGGAGAACACATCGTCGTAGCGCGCACTGCGCGCAAACCGCTCGGCAACGGCGAGTTCTGACAACTGCCGCAGCAGCGAAAAATACCCAAGGCCCGGATCCACGTTCGTCTTGAGCAGGTCGTGGAAAAGGCGCTCGAATTCCCAGCTCTTGCTCCACTGATGATTGACCGGTTGACCGTCGTATTCGAGCGTCGCGCTCGATGCCGAGCGTTCGTTTGAGAACGCGATCGCATCGAAGCCATACAACACCGCCGTGACGGCAAGGATCGCCGAGTTGATCGCGGTGACCGGAATGTGTCCGTTGTAGGCACCCTGCTTGTTGTACTCGAAAAGCAGAGTTGAGAGTTCGCGGCGGATGTTCAACATCGGCAGGCCGGTTCGTTCAGCGCACGCGGCGATCAGCGGCGAGTTGCCGACCCAGACCGCGGTCGCATCCTCGCCTGTCGCTTTGAGTATCTCCACGCTGACCAGCGAATCCTTGCCACCGCCGATCGGCACGAGCGTGCGCCGCTGCGCTGAAGCCCTCCCCTGCAAGGGTAGGGTTTGGGTGGGGACGGGGTCGACAGGAAAACGGATGCGTCCGCGCAGATCAAGCTTGTTGTGATACGCAAACTCGCCGAGGCCATGCAGATACAACGCATCAAGAAACGTCGCGGTCGCCGCATCCAGCGCCGTGGACTCGACACGAATGTCGCCTGGCACACCGGCTTTGTAGTAGCTCACACCGGAAATCAGATGCAGCAGGTCCAGCGCTGCATCCAACGCAGCGGCACGTTCCGGCGCGAGCGCCGGCGCATCCGGAAACAGGATGCGCTCGATGAGCTCGGGGCCATCGTCGAACGCGTAGACGAGCGAAGCGACGCCACCGGCGTAGTCGCGGCGGATGAAGCGGAACGATTTCGCGGAGCGCGGAGCGGCAAGGTTCATGGCAGCACGATCTCTTCGGCGGCTTCACGCAGGTTGTAACGCGACGCCATCACCGCCCCGTAAGCACCCGCCTGTGCGATCAGGATCACATCCCCTTCACGGCAGTCGGGCAATCGGCGATTCGCGCCGAGCACGTCGCCGGTCTCGCAGATGGGACCGACGACCTGCACCATCGCGCCCGACGGCTCATCGAGTCGCGTGAGATTCACGATCTCGTGCCACGCTTCGTACAAGGCCGGACGAATCAGCGAATTCATGCCGGCATCGATGCCCACGTAGTGCACGCTGCCCTTGCGTTTGGTCTGGGTGACGCGCGCGAGCAGCACACCGGCGTCGGCGACGAGAAAGCGACCCGGTTCCATCCACAAGGCGAAGTTCGGATACGCGCGCTTGACCTCGCTGAGCGCCTCGCCCAGCGCCGCGAGATCGAGCCGCACCTCGTCCGGGCGCGAAGGCACGCCAAGGCCGCCGCCGATATCCAGCGATTCGACGTCGCTGAAATCGTCAGCGAGGCTGGCGAGCTGTGCATACACCGTGCGCCAATGCGAGGCATCCAGGATGCCCGAACCCAGGTGCGCGTGCAGGCCGACGATGCGCGCGCCCGCACTGCGCGCAAGCGCGCGGAACTCGTCGACTTGATCGAGCGAGACACCGAATTTGGACGTGGCGCCGCCGGTGCGCACCTTGTCGTGATGACCGCGGCCGACGCCAAGGTCGATACGCAGATGGATCTCGCAATCGGAAAACAGCGCACCCCATTGCTGGATCGGATGAAGGGCATCGAGGGTGACGCGTACGCCGGCCGCAAGCGCGGCGGCGTATTCCTCGCGTGGCGCGAAGTTCGGCGTGAACAGGATGCGTTCGACCGGCAGCGAAGGCACTGCCGCGCGCACGGCGTCGACTTCGGCAAAGGAAACGCATTCGAACGCAAAACCTTCCTCGTGCAACGCGCGCAGGATCGCCGGATGCGGATTCGCCTTCAATGCGTAGTGCCAGCGATCGACCGCAGCGAGCGCGCGCAGCGACTGTGCCTGCGCGCGCACTTGCTCAAGCGAATACACGTAGCGCGGCGATGCCTCGGCGGCGATGTGCAGCAGCGTATCGCGTTCGCGCCGCCACCAGGTTTCGCGTGATGGCGCGGGCGTGGTTTCGCCAAGCTGGCGCCAACTCGGACCGAATACGGCACCATCTTCAGCGCGCAACGCATCGGCATGGATCAGCAGCGCGTGCAGGCGTGGGATCAATCCATCGGCAAGCGCCTCGTCGATGACGAAGGTGAGATTCAGGTTATTCGAGGACTGGCTGATCATGTGCACGTCGAGTGCACCGAACTCAGCCAGAACGGTCGACAGGCGATGCAGTTGCGCGCGCATGCCGCGACCGACCAGGGTGATCGCCGCACATGGCGCGATGACTTTCACGCGGCAGATCTTCGCCAAATCTGCAGCGAGTGCCGACAGCACATCGGAATTGACCAGGTTCTCGCTGGGATCGAGCGACACGGTGACATTGGTTTCCGCCGAACCGATCAGGTCGATCGACAGGCCATGACGCTTGAACTCCGCAAAAACGTCGGCGAGGAAACCGACCTGCTGCCACATGCCGACCGTCTCCATCGATACCAGGGTGACGCCTTTGCGCGCGCTGATCGCCTTCACGCATGGCGCCGCATCGCTTGCCGCGGCACGGATCTCGGTGCCTGCGAGTTGCGGCCGGTTGGTGTCCTTGATCACCAGCGGCACACCCGCACGACGCAACGGCCCGAGTGAGCGCGGATGCAGCACCTTGGCGCCGGTGGTCGCGATTTCCTGCGCTTCCTCGTAGTCGAGTCGCGCTAGCAGGCGTGCTTCGGGCACGACACGCGGATTTGCGCTGAACATGCCGGGCACGTCGGTCCAGATCTCGACGCACTCGGCTTTGAGCATCGCGCCGAAATAACCCGCCGACGTATCCGAACCGCCGCGACCGAGCAGGACGGTCTCTCCCGCGTCGTTGCGCGCGATGAAACCCTGCGTGATGAAGACGTCGCCGCGCGCCGCAAGCGCCTGTGCGAACGCCGCATCCGGCAGCGCCGGCACGTTGGCGGAAAGGCAATGCGCCCACGCGTTCTGATTCGCCAGCGGCTGCGCGCGCAGATGCTCGCGCGCGTCGAGCCACATTGTTTCAAGTCCGCATTGACCGATGAACGCGGCGCCAAGCGTGCTCGACATGAGTTCGCCAAGCGCAAACACCTCGGCCTGCCATGGCAGCGAAGCCTGCACGCGGCGCGGGTCGACAATCAATTGATCCAGTCGCGCCAGCCAGCCATCGAGCGCATTGCGGGTCGGCAATTGCAGGTCGCGATGCAGCGCGGTGTGCCGTTCAACGATGCCCACCTGCGCATCGCGACAGCGCGCCTCGTCCGTGCGGGACTCGGCGATCTGTTTGAGCAAGTCGGTCACGCCGGAGAGTGCCGACACGACGATCAGCACGCGCCGACCACGCGCATGGTGCTCGGCTGCAATACGCGCGATCGTTTCCCAGCGCGGTCGCGTGGAAACGCTGGTGCCGCCGAATTTGGCCACCATCCAGGGCGCTGACGAATCGGACATGCGCGGTTCGGCGTCGACCGAATCGGGCTTCACCAAATCGGCCTTCGCCGAATCGGGGATGATCGAACTCAAGGGAATTCCTTCTGCGGAGTCACGGCGGCGTCGCATTCTTTCGTGCAACGCAGCAGAACGCAATGGAATGGCCGTACGCGGGCGCATTGATGGCGCCATCAGGGCAGACGCGGCAACACGAGTCGGGCATGATCGGACTCTTCGCTCGATCCGGTTTATGTCCGCCGCATGCTCCGATCCCAAGCCTCGCTATCGTCGTGACCGCGCGACGCTACGCTCAGATCGACGTATTCACCACACGCGCCGGCTATGGCAATCCGGTCGCGGTCGTGTTCGATGCAGACGATCTCGACACGCCAGCGATGCAGCGCTTTGCCGCATGGACGAACCTGTCCGAGACCACCTTCGTGCTCGCTCCGACTTCGGCACAGGCGGATTTTCGCTTGCGCATCTTCACGCCGCGCCAGGAATTGCCGTTTGCCGGCCACCCGACCGTCGGCACGACGTATGCGGTGCTCGACGCGCGTGCTGATCTCGCCGTGCGCGCTGCGTTGACGCTGGAATGTGCAGCAGGCCTGCTGCCGGTGCGTATCGAAGGCGGCGGCGCCGGGCGGCGCATTTTCGTGCAGTCGCCGCGCGCGCGATTGGAGCCGCCGCTGTCCGGGCTGGTCGAGGAATTCACCGCCGCGCTCGGCGCCACACCCAACACCGACCCGGCACCACGCCTCATCGACGTCGGCCCGCGCTGGTTGATCGGCGAATTTGCCGATGCCGCGATGGTGCGCGCCTTGCAGCCGGATCTCGCGCGCGTCGCGGCATTGACCACACGGTGCGGCGACGCGGTCGGCATCGCCGTGTTCGGTCGCGAACACGGTGGCGATGCGGCGATCGCGGTGCGCGCGTTCTGCCCGGCCGACGGTATTCCCGAAGATCCGGTAACGGGCAGCGCGAATGCGGCGATCGCGGCACTGCTGCATTCGACGGGCGCACTGGCGACCATTGGCTTTCACTATCGCGCAAGCCAGGGGCGCGAGATCGGGCGCGACGGTCGGGTCGACATCGCCGTCGACAGGGAATCGGGCAGCATTGAAATCGGCGGGCGCTGCGTCAGCTGCATCGTCGGTCACCTCCACTTCGGCGAACCCAGCGGGGAACGGCACGCATGAATGATCCGGTCAGCACGGCAGAAGGCGAGCCATCCGTTGGCTATGCCCGTCGCCTCAATGCGTGGGACGCGGCGATGGTCGTGGTCGGCGGCATCATCGGCTCCGGCATTTTCCTGACGCCGGCTTCGATCGCGCGCCAGACCGGCTCGGGCAACGAGCAGTTGCTCGCGTGGGCGGTCGGCGGCGTGATCGCGCTGATTGGCGCGCTCTGCTACGCCGAACTCGGCACGCGGCGACCGAATGCGGGCGGCGGTTACGTCAACCTCCGCGAAGCGTTCGGCCTGATCATCGCCTTCGTCTACGGCTGGAACCTGCTGGTCGTGAATCATTCCGGCAGCATTGCCGCCGTCGCGACGGTGTTCGTGGAATACGCAGCGGCCGCATTCGGCGTGACCCTCGCCGATCCGCGTCCGTATGCGGTCGGCACGATCATATTCCTGACCGGCATCAACTGGTTCGGCATCCGCGCCGGCTCGCTGACGCAGAACATCCTGACCGTGCTGAAACTGATCGCGATCACGGCGCTGATCGTGATCGGCCTCATCGCGCGCGGCGCGCCCCCGCCGACCGCCACACCTGGACCGATCAGTCCGTTCGCGTTCGGCGGCGCGTTGATGCCCGTGCTGTTTTCCTACGGTGGCTGGTACTACGTGAACGACATCGCAGGCGAAGTGCGCGAGCCTCAGCGCACGATACCGCGCGCATTGATCTTCGGCATGCTGCTTGTCGCGGCCTGCTATCTGCTGGCCAATCTCGCGTATCTCGCCGTGCTCGGTCACGAAGGCCTGGCCGCGAGCAAGGCGCCGGCCGCGGACCTGATGCGCCACGTACTCGGCGAACCGGGCGCGCGCCTGATTGCCGCAGGCATCGCAATCTCCACGCTTGGCTTCTGCAACATCTCGATGATCGGCGCGGCGCGCGTATTCCAGGTGATGGGCGCGGACGGCGTGTTCTTCCGCTCCGCCGCGTATCTGCATCCGCGCTGGCGTTCGCCGAATGTCGCACTGATGCTGCTCGCCGCATGGGCGTGTGTGCTTGCGCTGACCGGCACGTTCGATCAGCTGCTCAACTACTCGACCGTCGGCGACTGGCTCGGCATGGCGGCCGTCATCGCTACGCTGTTCTGGTATCGCAGTGCACGCGGCGGCGAGTCCACCGCATTCCGCACGCCGTGGTTCCCGTTCCTGCCGCTGCTGTTCCTTGCCGTGGTGGCGTGGGTTGTCGGCGTGACGATCTGGCAACACCCCAGCGACGCCGGCATGGGCGCGCTGATCACGCTTGCGGGTCTGCCGATCTATTTCATCTGGCGGCGGATGCCGCGGCGCTGACGCCTCCCCTGCTGTTGTGGGAGCTGCTGTTGTAGGAGCGGCTTCAGCCGCGATGCTTTTGGCAGAGC
>JBDSNK010000182.1:0-6770 GCA_039915385.1 Dokdonella sp. | reverse complement strand
GGTGCCGATGCGGCAACCGGGCGAAGCGATCATCGCGCGCTCGACCGGCAGCGGCACGCCGCCTTCCTGCAGCGTCGATACCAGGGCTTCGCCGACGCCCAGCTGGGTGATCGCGTCGACGACGTTGACCTTTGGATTGGGAGCGAACGTTTCTGCGGCTGCCTTTACCGCTTTCTGGTCGCGCGGCGTGAATGCACGCAATGCATGCTGGATGCGGTTCCCCATCTGGCCGAGGATCACGTCCGGCAGATCGTCTGGATTCTGCGAGCAGAAATACACGCCGACGCCCTTCGAGCGGATCAGTCGCACGACCTGCTCGACGCGCTGGCGCAATGCCGGTGGAGCGTCGTCGAACAGCAAATGCGCCTCGTCGAAGAAGAACACGAGTTTTGGCTTGTCCAGATCGCCGACTTCCGGCAGCTTCTCGAACAGCTCGGACAGCATCCACAGCAGGAAGGTTGTGTACAGTTTTGGTTTGAGGATCAGCTGATCGGCGGCGAGGATATTGACGACGCCGCGACCGGACAGGTCGCTGCGCATCAAGTCCGCAAGGTCGAGCGCGGGCTCGCCGAAGAACTGATCGGCCCCGGCTTGTTCCAGCGACAGCAACCCGCGCTGGATGGCTGCAATCGATGTCGGAGAAACCAGGCCGTAGTGCTGAGAGAGGTCCTTCGCGTTGTCACTGGCCCAGACGAGCAGCGCGCGCAGATCCTTGATGTCGAGCAGGAGCAGGCCTTCATCATCGGCGGCCTTGAACACGATTTCGAGCACCCCGGCCTGGATGTCGTTGAGCTCCAATAGCCGACCGAGCAGACTCGGACCCATCTCGCTGATCGTCGTCCGCACCGGATGGCCGAGCTTGCCGTAGATGTCCCAGAACACGACTGGATTCGCATTCGCGGTCCAGCTGGTGCCCAGCTTTGCAATACGCGCCTTGAGCTTGTCGCTCATCACGCCGGCTTCGGCGAGTCCTGCGAGATCACCCTTCACATCGGCGAGGAAAACCGGTACGCCGAGTTTCGAGAATCCTTCCGCGAGGAGCATCAACGATACCGACTTGCCTGTGCCGGTGGCGCCCGCAATCATGCCGTGACGATTCGCGTATTTCGGCAACAGGTAGACCTCGTTGTCGCCTTTGCCGATCAGGATCTCGTTCAACATTTTCTCCGATTGCGCCGAACACGGGTTGCCGGGCAATTGTAGCGATGATCGCGCTGCGGTTGCCGCCTGATCCGCGTGCGCGTACCGTGCAATGCCTTGGACCCAGCCGCAGACTCCATGCCATACATTGTTCGTATCGCCATTTTCTCCCCCTTGCTCGTCATCGCCGCCTGCGCAGTCACTCCATCGCATGCTCCATCGCACGCTGCCGGAGCGCGCGTCAGCGACGATGCGTCGACGAACGCGCTCTATGCGCGGCTCGAACAGGACAGCGGCCGTTACGCGGTGGGTCTTGAATGGGCGCGTAGCGGCAACGTCGCTCAAGCGCAGAACGAGCTGAAAGCAGCACTTGACGACCTGCGCGCAGCGGCCACGACTTGTGGTGCCACGAGCGGATGTGACGTGCAGCGTTTCGTCGCGGGGTTCGACAGCTTGTTGCGCGAAGGTGTAGGCGGTCGTGCTTCGCAGGTTGCCGAGGGCGACACCAGCGGTCCAACGCCGGAGGCGACGGTCGAAGCAGGAGAGAATTCGCCGATGACCGCGGCCTTGCCCGAGCTCGGACGCAGCGTCGCCTTGCTCAAGGGGCGCGAGCTGGGAGAGATCATCGCGCTCAATGGCCCGGTCAAGGCCGCGTTGGAAGAGTGGCTGACCCAGTACCGCCCCAACTTGATGGACACGTACGAGAACTATCAGTACATGCGCTATCGCATGTGGCCCGAGTATGAAAAAGCCGGCCTGCCCGAGGCGCTCCTGTTCGGCATGCTGGCGAAGGAATCCGGTGGCAAGGTGCATGCGGTGTCGCGTTCCGGTGCGTCGGGGCCGCTTCAATTCATGTATGCGACAGGCCTGCGCTTCGGTCTCGGTACGGTCAGCGGGTTCGATCAGCGCTTCGACCCGCAGCTGGCCGCGCGAGCGAACGCGGCCTATATCAATGAGCAACTGACGATCTTCAACAACAACCTCGAACTCGTGATCGGCGCCTACAACGGTGGTGAAGGTGCGATGCAGCGTCGCGTCGGCAAGGTGGCCGGCGGCGAGCAGAGTTTCTGGAATCCGGCAATCTACGAGAGCCTCTCGCAGGAAACACGGGAATATGTGCCGATGGTGCTGGCGGCTGCGTGGCTCTACATGCATCCGGAGCGCTACAACGTCAATTTTCCGCGTATCGCTGGGCGCGGCGGCAACATCACGCTCAAGCGGCCGGCATCGATCGCGGAACTGACAGTGTGCCTTGGTCAAGACGGCAACCTGCACGATGGCTGGTTCCGGACTCTGCGCAATCTCAATCCACAGCTTGATCCGCAACAGGAACAGCCGGTGGGCGCTCAACTAGCTGTGCCGCAGCAGCTGGAGAAAATCTATGCGCGCGATTGCGCGGCAGGCCGCTGGCCGCAGCTGGCATCCGAGCTGCATGCGGCTGTGGTGCCCTTGCCAGCGCCGGTTGCGCTGGCAAGAGTGCAGCCCAATCCGAAGTCAAAGATCCAGAGCTACACTGTACGCAAGGGTGACTCGCTGGCGTTGATCGCCCGCAAGAGCGGTTGTCATGATCCGCGCTACATCGCCAAGGCGAATGGATTGCGCGCTCCGCAGTACGCGATAAAGCCGGGTCAGACGCTGAAACTGCCGGAATGCGGCCAATAAAAAAGGCGATCGCATCGCGATCGCCTTTTTTTTAAACGGCCGACCTGAAAACGGCTGAAGCGGTGTTTACGCCGCTTCGGCTTCGTTATTGACCATCCAGCGATTGAGGTCGGTTGCTGGCACGGTTTCCTTCAGGGTGCGCAGCGCGCGCATGACCTGGCGATGCAATTCCTGTTGTTCGCCAAATGCAGAATCCTTGGTTTCATGGAAGACCACGGTCAGCCACAACGCAACACCGCGAAGGCGTACTTGCAGATTGTCCGAGCGCAGGCGTTCCAGGCCGATATCCGAGCCACTGCCCCAGGCGCGATACTTCTCGTCCGGCGGCGTCGCGTACAAATGCGGGAATTCGCTCTTGGCCGCATTGGCGAACTCGCGCAGTGCGATCGCGGCGAGCTGGCGACGCGTCGCCGGGGCGAGTTCCTCAAGGGTCTTGTTGATTTCGCGGAACTGGCGGCGCAGCTGAACGGCGCGGCTCAAGGCAATGATGCGAGTGACGAGTTGCATGGATCCCCCTGTGGATCGATTTCGTGCAGGTGCGATGGATGACCGAATCCTACGTCCGCACTGGCGAAGAAACCGTCCAGTCCGTCACAAGTTGTCGATCTGCGTCACATTGTGACCTAGTTCCAGCCGGCCGACCAGCCCCCCTACACGAACGGCTTGCTCGGGCATAAGGCCAAGATCGAACCGTCCGAGGGTAGCGGGCAATAGCACGATCGCGGTCGAACCCATGTTGAAACGGCCCATTTCGGCGCCGCGAGCCAGATGGATGCCACGCCCGCGCCAGTCGCGCCGCGTGATACGCGACGCATACGGCGGCACTTCGACGCCGCGCCAGACCGTTTCGATGCCCGACACCAACATCGCTCCAACGAGAACGACGGCGAATGGCCCTTGGGCAGTGTCGAAATGGCAGGCCAGGCGCTCGTTGCGCGCGAACACGCGTGGAATGTCCGCAACCGCAAATGGCGCGACACTGAAGATGCGCCCGGGAATATGCACGGTTTCAACGAGTGCGCCCGCCAGCGGCATATGCACCCGGTGGTAGTCGCGTGGCGACAGGTAGACGGTCAGGAAGCTGCCATCTGCATACGGAGCGGCTGCAGCGTCATCGCCGAGCAGTTCGGCCGCGGTGAAATGCTGCCCTTTCGCCTGCAGCAGACGCCCGGCATGAATGGCGCCCGACTGACTGATACGGCCATCGGCAGGGCACAGGATCGCACCTGCTCCCGTCGCCTGCGGGCGGGCACCCACCTTCAGTGATCGGGTGAAGAAGGCGTTGAAATGTGCATAGCTTGCAATGTTGCTATTTTCCGCCTCGGCAAGATTGATGCCGTAGCCGCGCACGATCCGTTCTATCAGGAAGTTTTTCCACGGCGCGAATGTCCAGCGCGTGCCCCACAGCACGAGGCGGGACAGCAAGCGGTGCGGCAACAGGTATTGCAGAAACACGGATGGACGCATCATTTCGCCGCCAGGGCTGTAAGGTCGGCGGCAATTTTCGCGGCCTCGAACGGCGGCCGGAACATCCCGACCTGACGGCCTTGTGGGTCGATGATGACCGCCGATGCACTGTGGTCGACGGTGTAGTCGCCGTTGTCGGTCTTGTTGCGGGAGTAGACCAGCCCGAGCGAATGCGTGAGCGCAGTCAATTCCTCGTCGCTGCCGGTGGCGGCAATGAAGTCGGGGCTGAAGTAGCCGACATAGCGTGCCAGCTGTTCGGGCGTGTCGCGCGCGGGATCGACCGAAACGAAATCGAAGCGCAGCTTCTCTGCGGATGCTGGATCGAGTTGTTTCCACACCTGCTTGAACGTGGCCAGCGTGGTCGGGCAGACATCCGGGCAGTTCGTGTAGCCGAAAAACGCGACTGTCCAGTGCCCTTTCCAGTTGGCCATGGTCAGCGGCGTATTGTCGCTGCGGGTCAGATGGAATTCCGCCAGCACGCGCGGCACGGGATAGAGCAGGGCAGTCCGTAGTGGTGGCGGTGCGCCAAGCATGCGCGCGCCGAACCAGAGTCCGAGTCCGGCGCCCACAGCGGCGATGAGGATCAACACGGTCGCCGATACGCGGCCGCTACTGCGCAGGTGTGTCATGCGGCCATTATAAGGTTATGCCGTGCGCACGGCCGGTGTTGCCCCCGCCCTCGCTATACTGTGCGACCGTTGGCTACTGCGACTGCCTGCCCGTGACCCAAGAACTCGCCACGATCGTCGACTTCATCCGCTACGGGGCGAGCCGCTTCGGCGCAGCTGGCCTCACGTTCGGCCACAGCTACGACAACGCACTCGACGAATCGACACACCTTGTGCTGCACGCGCTGCACCTGCCCCACGACCTTTCGCCGGCGTATGGGCAGGCACGCCTCACTGGCCCCGAGAAGCAAGTTGTCCTTGACCTGATCGAGCGTCGCATCGCCGAGCACAAACCCGTTGCCTATCTGACCGGTGAAGCGTGGTTCGCCGGGCTCAAGTTCAAATCGGATACGCGCGCGTTGGTGCCGCGTTCGCCGATCGCGGAATTGATCCAGTCTGGATTCACGCCGTGGCTGGACGAGCGGCCGATCGAACGCGCGCTCGATCTATGCGCCGGTTCCGGCTGCATCGGCATCGCAATGGCCGCGCACAATCCGGACTGGCAAGTGGATCTGGCCGACATCAGTGACGATGCGCTTGCGCTCGCGCGCGAGAACGTCGAATTCCAGGATGTCGGCGAACGCGTGCGCGTGATCAAGTCCGACTTGTTCGCGGGACTGGCAGGCGAGCGCTACGACCTCATTGTCAGCAATCCGCCGTACGTGACGGAACTGGAATTCGCCGCATTGCCGCCCGAATATCGCCATGAACCGAAAATAGGCTTGACCGCGGGCGATGACGGGCTCGACTTCGCCTTGCGCATCCTCCTGGCTGCGCCGGACCACCTCAATGAAGAGGGCGTGCTGATCGTCGAAGTGGGTGAAAGCGAACGCGCGCTGATCGAGCGTCTGCCGCAACTGCCGTTCAACTGGATCGAATTCAACGTCGGTCAGATGGGCGTGTTCCTGCTCGATCGACGTGATCTGATCGAACATGCAGAAGCGATCCGCGCGGCAGCGAAGGCGCGCGCTTAGGTCGCCGGTTCGAAAATGACGTCGGCGTTGTGCGGTCGCGCGCGCTGGAAAAGGCACTGGGTCCCGGCGCGCGTCGGGACGACGAAAATGTAGCTTCTCACCGAATCCCGAATCCCGAATCCCGGCTCCATGTCCAGCAATTCGTTCGGAAAACTCCTTACCGTCACCACCTTTGGCGAAAGCCATGGGCCGGCGATCGGCTGCGTCGTTGATGGGTGTCCACCCGGGCTTGCGCTAACGCCGGAAGAATTTCGCGCCGATCTCGATCGGCGTGCGACCGGCAAGAGCCGCTACACCTCGCAGCGACACGAGGCGGATGAGGTCGAGATCCTTTCCGGTGTCTACGAAGGGCGCACCACTGGTACGCCGATCGCACTGTTGATCCGCAACACCGACGCGCGCTCGAAGGACTATGGCAACGTCGTCGATACTTTTCGCCCGGGTCACGCCGACTACACCTACTGGCACAAGTACGGCATCCGAGATCCGCACGGTGGTGGTCGTTCGTCAGCACGCGAGACGACGATGCGCGTTGCTGCCGCGGTCATCGCAAAAAAATGGCTATCTGAAAAGTTCAACATCTTGGTGCGCGGCCACCTGGCCCAGATCGGAGGATTGCTGCCGCGCACGTTTGACCGCGCTGCGATCGAAGGCAATCCGTTCTTCTGGCCGGACGCTTCAATGGTCGAGGAACTGGAGTCTTTTGTGAACGCGCTGCGCAAGTCCGGCGATTCGGTGGGCGCCAAAGTCACCGTTGTCGCTGACGGTGTGCCGCCGGGTTGGGGTGAGCCGATTTACGGCAAGCTCGATGGCGAACTCGCCGCCGCACTGATGAGCATCAATGCGGTGAAAGGCGTCG
>JBDSNK010000133.1:0-4275 GCA_039915385.1 Dokdonella sp. | reverse complement strand
CGACGCGACCCCCGTCTCCGTCGGCGCGGACGATCACGCGATTGGGCGCGAAACCATCCGGGAGCATGATGGTACCGCTCACCTGCTGGAAATACTTGAAGCCGTACTCGATTCCGGACTTGTCCTGACCCTGAGCCAGTGCGCTCCAGTCGAGCGTGCTCAATTTGTCACCCTGCACACCTTCGACGCTCACCGTCAGGCGCCCCTTGATGTCCTGGCCGCGCTGGAAGTTCTGGGTCAAGGTGGCTGTCACATTCCATGCCTTGGAGTCCTTGACCGCACGCAGCCGCAGCGCGTGCACGGCCAGACCCTCGCGCTTGCTGCCGCCCACCAGACGACCGTAGAAGGCGAGATCGGCGCGCAGGCCGGCGACCTCCTCGTCGCGCTCGCGCAAGGTCTGCTGCACATCGACGAGTGCAGCTTTGGCGACCTGCTCGGAACGCTCCAGCACCGCAATGCGTGACTTCAACAGGTCGCCTTCCTTGTCGATCGCAGCGAGCTTGGAGGCGCCGTCGTGCTGCGAGGCCCGGGCGATGAAATAGGCGACCAAGGTACCGACGATGAGCAGCGAGCCAAGCCAGACGAGGGCCAGCTGCAGCCACTTGCGGCGCTGCTGCGCGGGATCGTGCCGACGAATGACGAGGGAGGGAGTGGGACTGGCCATGGCTTGTCATGTAGCCGCGCGAGCGCACGGCGAGGCCGACGCTTATAGTCGCGCACCGTACGCGGGTCAAGGCAAACGCGTCCCCAACGGCCCCGCCGCTATACTCGATACCCCCGATCAGGAGTCATGCATGCTCTGGCTGAAGGCGTTTCATGTGATCTTCGTGGTGACCTGGTTCGCGGGGCTGTTCTACCTGCCGCGACTGTTCGTCTACCACGTCGAGGCGACCGAATCCGTCGTGCGCGAGCGCCTCAAGATCATGCAACGACGCCTGCTTGGAATCACCCATGTCGGTGGCGGTCTGGCCCTGCTGTTCGGCGCACTCACTCTAGGCGCGTACGCGCAGGCGGCACCGGCGTACCTGCAGCAAGGCTGGCTGCACGCAAAGCTTGGCCTGGTCGTGCTGCTGATCGCCTACCACGTGATGCTTGTGCGACTCACGCGCGAGTTCGCCCGCGATACGCCGCGCCATTCGAGCCGCTGGCTGCGGGTTTTCAACGAAGTTCCCGCCTTGCTGCTGATCGCCATCGTGTTTCTGGTCATCCTCAAGCCCTGAGCTGCCCGGCCGTTCGCACGGCAGCGTATAGTTCGAGTCCGGGGGTGGCGAATGCTGGCGCACGATATCCAGGCGCAAGATTCGAATCGACAGCACGTGCTGCAGGCGCAATTGCCGCAACGGCTCGCACGCCTGCGTCAACGCGGCGCGCGTCTGGGCCCGGCCTGCTGGGATATCAATGCGCTGCACCTCCTGGGCGAGGATGCCGCGATGATCGCAAGTGCGTGCCGCACGCCCGAGAACAGCGATCTGGCCGCGTGCCTTGATGCCCTGCATGAAGCCGTTGCGGAGCTATTGCATCCGCCGCGCTTGCCGGGCCATGCAGCTTCGGCGCGCATAGCAAAACTGATCGATACGCTCGCGCAAAAACAGCCTCCCGACGACGCAGAACGAGTCGCCGACGCAGGTCCGAGCATCACGATCGCGGGAGCGACTCACGAACTGGGGTTTCCGCTGCTGGTGATGGCGCCGGACCACTATTGGACGCGCTTGGCCCAGGAGACGCTGCCATCGTCACCGAGCGCCGCCGCGACCCGCGCAAGCGTGCACGAGGACCCGGCGCCAATGCCCGGCCGTGTAGCGATAGCAGCAAAGCCCAACCCGGACGCCGCCACCACCGGGGCCAGTCTTGTTGAATCCAACGTGTTTGCCAACGCTGGTCGCACCCACGAACAATTGTTGCGACGCGTTTCGGAATGCCTCGCGATGGAGGACGCCGGCATTCGCGCGGGGGGCTTGATGCTGTTCTCGCTGCAAGACGCCCCATCTCGGCGCAAAGAGTCCGGCGCTGCACGACATGACGCACAGATGGCCGAGGTCGGCGAGTTTCTGACCACCCATGTCGGGCGCAACGACCTGGTGGCCAACGTGGGCAACGAGAGCTTCCTGCTGCTCAACCCCGATTGCGACCCGGGACTGCTCGAAGCCTATGCATTCAACCTGCGCGACCGCATCGCACGCGAGCCCTTCGTCGACGACCCTCGCCAGCGCTTCCTTTTCGATGTCGGCGTGTGCCCGTTCGTGACAGGAGCGACACAGGCCGACGCGATGCACGATGCCGCCCGTGGTGCGATTGACAGCGCGCGCGCGGCGGGTCGGCACGGCGTATCCGTGGTACGCCAGATCGAAGCCGCCATCGATGCCGACTTGATCGAACGCATTCGAGCCGCCCTCGCGGGCGACGGTTTCCAGCTTTTGTTCCAGCCCATCGTCTCGCTGCGTGGCGAAGAAGACGAACAATTCCAGGTGTTGCTGCGCCTGCAGGGCGACGACCAGCGCCTGCATACCGCAGCCGAACTGATTCCGGCGGCCGCGCGTGCCGGCCTGATGGTTGAGGTTGATCGCTGGGTGCTTGAAAGGTGCGTCCAGCTGTTGGCTCGACGCGCGCATGACACACGTGCACCGCGTCTGTTCGTCAGTCAGTCGCTGGACAGCGTGCGCGATCCGGACAGTCCGGATTGGTTGCGCGACATGCTGTTGCGACAGCCGATTGCGGGCGATACGCTTTGCGTGGAATTGTCAGCGAATGATGCGACGCGCGCCTTGACCACTGTCGGTCGCTATGCCACTGCGATGAAGATTGCGGGCGCCCGCCTCAGCTTGTCCGCCTTCGAAGCCGGCGTGCTCGGCGACCGCCTGCTGCAGGCACTTCCGGTCGATTTCATCAAGGTTTCACCGCGCTACCTGCGCTTTGATGATGCGTTGATATGCAGCGAGTTGCGCGCGCTGGTCGAGCGCCTGCAGGGCGATGGCAAACGCGTAATTGCTCCGCGTGTCGAAGATGCACGAGGTGCCGCAACGCTGTGGGCCGCTGGCGTCGACTTCATCCAGGGCAATTTCGTGCAGGAAGCCGGCGCCGATCTCGCGTTCGATTTTCGGGCCTCCATCCTCTAGCGCAGAACGACCTCAGCGGAATCGGTGCGGGCCGGGACGTGCCGCTGGATAAATGTCGCGCTCGCGCCGAGCTCAGCTGCCGATCTTGGTCTGCAGGTAAGGCACTTCGCCCAGACGCGCAATCAGACCGAGCTGCGTTTCGAGCCAGTCGATGTGTTGCTCTTCCGACTCAAGAATGCGCTCGAACAATTCACGGCTGACATAGTCGCCCAACTTCTCGCAATCGACGATTCCCGCCTTGAGATCGGGCACGGCCAAATGCTCGAGTTGCAAGTCGCAGCCCAACGCTTCCTTCGGCGATTCTCCTATCAGCAACTTGCCGAGTGTCTGCAGGTTGGGCAGGCCGTCGAGGAACAAGATGCGCTCGATCAGAAGATCGGCGTGCTTCATCTCGTCGATCGATTCCTTGTACTCGTGCTCCGCCAGTTCCTTGTAACCCCAGTTGCGGTACATGCGGGCGTGCAGGAAATACTGGTTGATCGCGGTGAGTTCGTTGTAGAGCGCCTTGTTGAGGTGGCCGATGATCGTGGGATGTCCCTTCATCGCAATGCTCCAGAATGGATTTGTGGGCGCGTGCAGCGTCCTGTCGAAGATCGACTATAGCGCGCGCATCTCGGCGCAGAGGAAACGACTATCGCACGCATTCGCGTGCGAGCGAACGCGTCGCACAGCTCAGGCGGCAACGGCCATCAGCGGCAAGTCGAGCACGCGCGGTCTTGCGGTTTCATGGAGGATTTCCCGAGCCAAATCTTCACAGCTGCCGCAGCAGTCGCCACAGCCGGTGCGCGCGCGCAATTCCGAGAACGAATGCACGCCTGCCGAGGCAGCCTCGCGGATCGAACGATCGGTAATCGCGTTGCAGATACAGACGAACATGGCCGCACCCTGGATTGGATGCCGCCATTCAAATGCAAATGCGAATGATTGTCAACACACTTCGCTACCGGCGACCACCGGCTCAGGTCGCGGTGGCCAATTCTATCTGCCATTGCTGCTCGCGCAGCGAGACACTGCAGCTGCCTTCGGCCAGGATCACCAGATGGCGCAACGCCTGCTCGTAAACGCGGCGCTTGAAGTTCACCACGTGCGCTGCGGGATACCAGAAATCGACCCAGCGCCAGTGATCGAACTCGGGATGCTCATTCGCGTCGAGCCGGAACGC